>NZ_DATCTU010000035.1 GCF_036567765.1 Pseudobacteroides sp. | reverse complement strand
CTTTCCCTTTTTTGATCCAACCTGATATAATTTCATTGTGGCAGCTCCTTTCGTTTTTGTTTTTCCCAAACAATAGTTTATCAAACTACCGTCTGGACTGCCACCTTCAATTTCTACGAAATTCGGGACTTACTCAAAATCAATATTGTGGTCATGAATATTATATTATGAAAGTACTTTTCTTATATAGGAAGTTTGAGTTATATATGTAAAATTAAAAGGAACTGGCTCAAGGTCAGCTCCTTTTTTATGCTTGTTCATTAAAAAGTCTTTCACTCAATTAATTATGCTGGTAGATATTAAGTAATTAGTTTTCCCATTTATTGTTGCCTTGATTATCCCGTGACTCCTTTTTTTTATCTTGTGAATAATCTGACTTATCATCAGATTGAGGGTCATTATTGTTTTCTGAGTGACTTTCATCAGATCTGCTAGCATCATCTTTTTGATCCTTGTTTTCTTTGGACTTTTCTCTGTCGCCGCTCTTGCCATCATTGCCTTTGCCGTCGCCGCCTTTACCGTCGCCGCCTTTACCATCGCCGTCTTTACCGTCGTTGCCTTTGCCGTCGTTGCCTCTACCGTCGCCGCCTTTGCCATCGCCGCCTTTGCCATCGCCGTCTTTACCATCGCCGTTTTTACCATCGCCGTCTTTACCATCGTTGCCTCTACCATCGTTGCTTTTGTCATCGCCGCCTTTACCACCGCCGGATTTTCCATCACCTGATGCTCCAATACCTATTGGTGAAATGAAGACGCTTTGATTTTGCATTACTCTCAATTTCAATTCAATAACCATGCTTTCTAAAAATGCTCTGAAAGTACGCTCGTTTGTAAGTCTTCCACCAGCTTGAGTTAATGCTTCAACATCTTTTTTAAGATCTACCTGTCTGATCTTTGATTCAATCAGTTCACAGTAAATTTTTTCATTCAATATTTCTGAATTAGTAATGCTTAATGCGTATTGATCGCTCCCATAGCCATCAGGTGATATAGCTGAGGAAGTAAGTACTTGTGGATTGCTGGCAGTTACAGGCTCTGTTATGAAATCAACTTTGGTAAAGCATTTAAATGGAATATTAACAACTGTAAAACGAATTTTTCCGCTTACAGATGAGTTTCCAACATGTCTTGCAGTAGAGTATTCTACACTGTTTCTAACAAAACCGCTTATAAGTAATTTAGCACTCTTCTTGTCGTCTGTGAGTAAAAGTTGGCTTCTGGTAAGGAAGACATTCTTTTTTACCCTGGTAATTTCTAATGCGGGTTCTTCCAGTTGTATTGTAGCATCAACATAAACCTGTACATCTGCTTCTGATATAACAACAGGAATTTTTCCCACAAGAGGAACCTTTTTGCCTTCAACTTTCTTTGGTTGGCTGGGTGAAGCTAAAAGAGTCGTTGCGTTAAGTACTGACGAATTTGTACTGACAACATGACTAGTAGTCTGTTCCATTTTAATTCCTCCAATGCGTCCTCAAATAAGGAAAATTTTAAATATACACACTAATAATCGTATGCGTAAATGACTGTTTTTGTTACATTATGTTCCTGTATTATTTCTATGAAAGCCAATATCCTTTTAATATGCATTAAGTACGGCATGAATGAAAAATTACTTCCGCTTTTGAGCGAGTGTTGACGAGTCAAGCCAACACATGAGCGAAATTTATAGCGGAAGTTATTTTTGGATCATGACTAACACAAATTTTATAAAAAATATATATATTAATACATAAGAAAATATATATTTAAAATTTGATAGGAAGTGCATTTGAAAATGAAAACAAAAACAAATTATATCCGTTGGAATAAAGAGATGGAAAGAAAATGCTTGGGTAGTGCCTGGCCTGCACATTTACGCAACAACAGATCTAGGAAAAATGCATCCAATACAAATATGGAGGAAGAAAAGGGTATAACAAATGATGAAATTGTTTTAGAAGAGAATAATTGTTTTAATTCGGAAAACATTGAAAATGTTTGTGTGGATAAGGATATAACCCTTGATATATCTGAAGACATGCAGGAAAACGTGGAAGAAAGCATACCTGAAAATACCCACAATATTAGTCTAAAAGACTTTATGGAAAATACAATAAAAGAAAATGAAATGCAAAAAGCAAAAATATATGATAATCCAAAGAAGATACGCTGGAATGAAAATATGGTAAAAAGATGCTTCGGGTCTTATCTTGGAATCCAACAAGACACAAAAAAGGATAACAAGAAATGGGCAAAAAAAGACAGCAGTATACCTGATAATAATATTGTTAAAGACCGTAACGAGGCTATGAACAATGAGCCTTCAGAAGATATAATTTCACAAGACAGTTACATGTTGGATGCCCAGCTGTATAATGGAGACTTTGTTGAAGAGGTTAAAAAGGCAGTAAAACGCAAGAAGAGAAGAAATAAGGGTAGTAAGAAAAAATCCTACTCTAATGAAGGGTTTAACGATTTGAGTTATGAAGCAAGTTTGCAAAATTTATGGTCAGGTGAAGCCGGGACGTTTGTAGAAGACAATTACAGCGATTGCGACAAATCACACGACCAGGATGATATGGTGAATTACCAAAAGGTTTCTTGGTCAATTATTAGTGAGGGTGAAGAGCAGAAGATACTTAGTGAAAGTTTTGAGAATATATATAGTGACAGCAACCAAAATACAGATAATGACATTAACAACAATACAGATAATGAAAGTAATGATAATACATATAATACAAATAATCACTATAACTTTAATACGGACAGTGATAATAATGAAACTGGAGATATTGACAGTATTTATACTACAGATAATGACAACAATGATGAAATTGCGGCTTATGACAGTGCTGAATGTTTAGTCAGTGATAATATAGCAGAAGATAAATATTACATAGAGGAAGATTACTTTAACGAAGAAAACACTAGTAATGAAATGGAAAATAATCTTAATTTGCTAACTGGTGATATTTTTCAAATTGAATCTTCCGGCAATGAAGGTGAGGTATATGAGGATTATAATGTGTTTGATATTGAGGAAAGCGATTTAGTTGAAGCACTTGATCTTGAAATAGCTAATGAAACAATAGATAGTTTGGATTGGGATAACAACTGGGGTGAGTATGATTTAATGGATACTGGTACTCAAGAAATTGAAACAGTTGATTCATTTAGTGATTATGGAAACAGTATGGCAGAAGATATTGATTTTAATTTCAATTATGAATATGAAGTTGAAAGTCAGGGTTATACAGCAAATTTTGAGGAGAAAGGTTATGGGCAGTCTATAGAGTGCCGAATAGTAACTTGAAATTTATGCATTGTGGAAAAACTGGCATCGTAGAAAAAATAGCATCATATCGAAAGAAGTTTCAGAGGTGATCTTTGAAGCTTCTTTTTTGGCATAATTAAATATTTCTGCTATAATTTAAATAAGAAAGTAATGACTGAAGGAGATAGAATTATGAACAAGAGAATTCTGGCTCGGTAGAGACGGTGACCGCTATTTCACCGAATCAAGCTGGGACGGCGGTGTATATGACAAATATCGAGTCAATAATCTTGATTATGTGTTATAGAGTGGGAGAAGAATAAAGTGTTTAGAATATTAGTGATTTGGCGGTGAAGAGAGTGAACTTAAATTTATATATAGAAAGAGTATTGTTTAATAGTGATTTTAATGATACATCATACATAAGGGATATACCTGTAATAAGAAAACTTATTGATAAGAAGGAGCTGAATTTTAATAAACCTGTTACATTTATTGTCGGAGAGAATGGAACCGGCAAATCAACCTTGCTAGAGGCGATCGCCATACGGGCAGGATTTAATGCTGAAGGCGGATCGCGTAATTTTAATTTTTCTACTAAGGCGACAGAATCAACCCTGCATCAATATGTGAAAGTATCCAGGAAAAGGCGTGAAAGCGACGGGTTTTTCCTTCGTGCCGAAAGTTTTTATAATGTTGCAACACAAGTGGATGATTTGAATTTAAATCTTGACGGGTATGGAGGGAGATCTCTTCACCATCAGTCTCATGGCGAAAGCTTTATGGCTCTTGTACAGAACAGGTTTAGAGGAAACGGATTGTACATTCTTGACGAACCTGAAGCAGCTTTGTCTCCGCTTCGTCAAATGACACTACTGGCGGAATTTAACAGATTGGTTAAAAATAATTCCCAGTTTATCATTGCAACTCATTCGCCTATTTTACTTGCTTATCCTAATTCGGATATATTTGAATTGACAGATGATGATATTAAAATTACCGAGTATAAAAAAACAGAGCATTACACTTTAACTAAGCGATTTTTGGACAACCCTGAAAAGATGTTAAAATATCTATTTGATGAGTAGGTTTATTGTGCTTATGTCAATTATATGGTATTATTAATAGTAGAAAATGGTTCTGGAACAAGTTCTTCATATATTCTAAAACCTTTAATATATTAGCTTGTTAAACAAATTTTTATGGGGGTGACAGAAAAAATAGTTAAAAATGTGTTTTGTGTTACATTAAAGATGCATTTACTCAAATTATAGATACAATCTATTTTATCTATCACACTTATACATCATTATGATTAAAAGCGATAATAATCTTGTATTTATCACATTTAATCTAGTCATAGAAACATACAAATCTGATTATTATACTATTTCCTTAAAGAGAAATGCTTTAAAAAAGTTTTACTTAATTTTGAACAGTTAGTTTTAGGGGGAAAAGGAAATGAAAAAGTTTTTTATTTTGTCTTTGGTAATAGCACTTATTACCTCATGCATACCTGCAGGTATGACAATGACTGCAGCGGCAGCTGAAGCTGATGCCAATGATGACTGGCTGCACGTAGAAGGTACCAATATTGTTGACAAGTATGGCAATAAGGTTTGGTTAACCGGTGCAAACTGGTTTGGATTCAACTGCAGGGAGAGGATGCTTCTGGATTCATATCACAGCAATATAGTAGCAGACATAGAAATTGTGGCGGATAAGGGTATAAACGTTGTGAGATTGCCTATCGCAACAGATTTACTATATGCATGGAGCAAAGGTGAATATCCAATTTCAACAGATACAAGCTACAACAATGAAGCACTAAAAGGGCTAAACAGTTATGAATTGTTTCACTTTATGCTGGAAAACTTCAAAAGGGTAGGTATAAAAGTTATACTTGACGTACATAGTGCAGAAACAGATAATATGGGTCATACACATCCGGTTTGGTATAAGGGTACAATAACAGAAGAAATATTTAAATCTGCCTGGGTTTGGGCAGCAAACCATTTTAAAAATGATGATACAGTAATAGGTTTTGACCTAAAAAATGAGCCTCACACAAATACCGGTACCCTCAAAATTATTTCACAAAGTGCAATTTGGGATGATTCAAATAGGGCAACCAACTGGAAAAGAGTAGCTCAGGAAACTGCGTTAAAGATACTGGATGTACACCCCAATATATTAATATTTGTTGAGGGTGTTGAGATTTATCCTAAAGATGGGAAATGGGATGATGCAGAGATTGATACTAGCCCATGGACAGGGAAAAATGAATACTATGGCAACTGGTGGGGAGGGAACCTTAGGGGTGTAAAGGATTATCCCATTAACTTAGGTAAGTATCAGAAGCAGCTTGTATATTCACCACATGACTACGGCCCTTTAGTATATGAGCAGGAGTGGTTTAAAGGGGAGTTTGTAACTGCAAATGATGCTACAGCTAAAAAAATCTTATATGAGGAATGCTGGAGGGACAACTGGGCATATATAATGGAACAGGGAATATCTCCTTTGCTTGTTGGAGAATGGGGAGGACTCACTGAAGGCAGCGATAAGCTTCTTGATGTTAATAAGAAGTATTTGAGAGCTATGAGAGACTATATCATAGAAAACAAATTTAAGTTGCACCATACCTTCTGGTGCATAAACATTGACTCGGCAGATACCGGCGGATTGCTGACCCGCGGAGAGGGAACCGCATTCCCTGGAGGAAGGGACCTTAAGTGGAATGACAATAAATACGACAACTATTTACTGCCTACTTTATGGAGAAACAGTGCAGGAAAGTTTATTGGTCTTGACCACAAAATACCTTTAGGTAAAAACGGTGTGACAACAACAGGAGAAGCTCCAAGCGATACGCCGTCAACTTCTACACCAACGCCTACAAAGCCTACACCTGTCAGCCCAACCCCAACATCAGGCAATAACACAGGCTTTACTGTCTCAGGATATATAAAACCGATATTTAACTACACAAGCAGCAGCGTTTTGGAAGGTTTTAAAGTTGAATTGGATGGTACAGGTCTAAGTGCATTAACTGATGAAAAGGGTTATTTTGAGATTAAGAATGTACCTGGCAACAAAACCTATACAATTAAAATAGGAAAGGCCGGATACCTTGAAAGGACCATCACATCAGTTGCTGTAAACGGTAACAAGGAGATATCCAAAGAAACTTCTCCGCTGGATATCTGGGCAGGTGATATACCTGTGAAAGGTGTACAGGATAGTTCTATAAATATTGCGGATGTTGTTGAACTTGCAAAGGCTTTCAACAAGACCTCAGCAGATGCAGGATTTTTAACATATGCGGATTTTAATAAGGATAACAGCATAAATATGTCGGATGTTATTATACTGGCTAAAAACTTTAATAAGACATCGGCTGATTATCCGACTGTAATTTGAGTTAAGAATAATTATAATATTTAATCGGCAGGCATGATAAAGTTGTCGGTTTTAGGGCTGTATCATAATATAATTATGAATATGGCCCTTTCTGTTTTTGTAATTATAGATAACGAACTGATATATAACTTTATAATTCGTTATCTATAATTATCAGATATACCAGATAAATATTTGAATCAATCTCACCTTTTTGTGGAAATGCATATAAAACGGTGATATAATGTGAATTGACTATTTAAGTGCGTTGAGGAGGAAATATTGTGGCAGAGAAAAATGACAGACTTATAATACCTGAAAAATATGATCCAATTCTATCTGTTAGACAGACAGAGGATGCCATTAAGAAGATAAAAGACAATTTTGAAAATGAACTGGCAAAAGTGCTTAACCTCAGCAGGGTTTCCGCCCCTTTATTTATTAAGCCGGAAACCGGAATGAATGATAACCTCAATGGAGTAGAAAGACCGGTTGCTTTTGACGTTAAGGGAATTGGGGGAGATACTGTAGAAGTGGTACATTCTCTCGCAAAATGGAAACGT
Source organism: Pseudobacteroides sp. (assembly GCF_036567765.1). NCBI lineage: Bacteria > Bacillati > Bacillota > Clostridia > Eubacteriales > Oscillospiraceae > Pseudobacteroides > Pseudobacteroides sp. The sequence goes on along the minus strand of NZ_DATCTU010000035.1, from coordinate 6,790 downwards.
ATGGCTCTCGGTAAGTATGACTTCAAGGTGGGTGAGGGCTTATACACCGATATGAATGCCATAAGAAGAGATGAGGACCTTGACAACCTTCACTCAATTTATGTTGACCAATGGGATTGGGAACTGGTTCTTGAAAAGAAGGACAGAAATGTTGATACATTAAAGAGCATTGTAAGGAAGATTTATGGTGCAGTTAAGAAAACTGAAGATTTTGTTTGTGAAATGCACCCTCAAATACCTAAGATTTTACCGGATGAAATCACCTTCATAACTACCCAGGAACTTGAAGATATGTATCCTGCTCTTTCATCTAAGGAAAGGGAAGATGCTATAGCAAAAGAAAAGAAGGCAGTATTTGTTATGAAGATAGGAGGCCTTTTAAAGTCGGGTATCAAACATGACGGAAGAGCTCCTGATTATGATGATTGGCAACTTAACGGAGACATAGTTTTATGGTACCCTGTTTTAAATAGAGCTTTTGAAATATCATCGATGGGAATAAGAGTGGATGAGGATTCACTCGTAAGTCAGCTTAAGGAGGCTGGTTGCGAAGACCGCAAACGCTTGAAATTCCATAAGGATTTGATGGAAGGAAGGCTTCCTTATACTGTTGGAGGAGGAATTGGCCAGTCAAGATTGTGCATGTACTTTATGAAGAAGGCCCATATAGGTGAAGTACAGGCTTCCATATGGCCGGACTCAATGATTGAAGTTTGCGATAAGGCAAATATAAAATTGTTATAATTAAGAATATGAATACTTTATATTATGCAATATACAAAAGTAATGTATATTGCATAATATATGGGTTAAAATATCAATTAACAAAGGGGTTAATGGATAATATGAAAAGTACAATGATTAAAAGCCTATATAGACAGGCGGAAGATTATGTTAACAAGGAAATAACCGTTTCAGGTTGGGTTAAAACACTAAGGGATTCAAAGACATTCGGGTTTATTGAAGTTAACGATGGGTCTTTCTTCAAAAACCTTCAGATTGTTTTTGAAGAAGGCAGTATTGCCAATTTTAAAGAAATAACAAAGATGCCTGTTGGCTCTTCAATTACAGTCCAAGGTACGCTTGTTGAAACACCCAATGCAAAACAGCCTTTTGAACTCAAAGCAAGCAGTATACAAATTGAAGGACTTTCAACGCCCGATTATCCGCTGCAAAAGAAACGTCATACGTTTGAGTATTTAAGGACAATAGCACATCTAAGACCTAGAACCAATACTTTTTCAGCAGTATTCAGGGTAAGGTCTCTTGCAGCCTATGCAATACACAAGTTCTTTCAGGAAAGAGGCTTTGTATATGTTCATACGCCCATAATAACCGGAAGTGATGCTGAAGGTGCGGGCCAGATGTTCAGAGTGTCTACCCTCGACTCAAATAATCTACCCAGAACCGAAGACGGCAAAATAGATTTCAGCAAGGACTTCTTCGGAAAGGAAACCAACCTTACAGTAAGCGGTCAGCTAGAAGGCGAAACATACTGTATGGCCTTCAGAAATATATACACCTTCGGGCCGACTTTCAGGGCAGAGAATTCCAATACCGCAAGACATGCTGCCGAATTTTGGATGGTAGAGCCTGAAATTGCTTTTGCAGACCTTCAGGATGACATGGAACTTGCAGAAGACATGTTGAAGTTTATAATAAACTACTGCATGGAAAATGCACCGGAGGAAATGGCATTCTTTAATAGTTTCGTTGATAATACATTGTTTGAAAGACTTAATAATATTGTAAGCTCCAAATTTGCACATGTAACATATACTGAGGCAATTGAGCTTTTGAAGAAAGAGAAGGACAAATTTGAATACCCTGTAGAGTGGGGATCAGATCTTCAGACAGAACACGAGAGATATCTTACAGAGCAGATATTCAAAAAGCCTGTTTTTGTTACCGACTATCCCAAGGATATAAAAGCATTCTATATGAGAATGAATGATGACAACAAAACAGTTGCAGCCATGGATCTTTTAGTTCCGGGAGTAGGTGAAATAATAGGAGGAAGCCAGAGGGAAGAAAGACTTGACTTGCTGGAAAAGAGAATGGAAGAGATGGGACTTCACAAGGATGACTACTGGTGGTACCTGGATTTAAGAAAGTATGGAGGAACAAAGCATGCCGGATTCGGATTGGGCTTTGAAAGGGCTATAATGTATATTACAGGCATGTCAAATATAAGAGATGTTGTTGCGTTCCCAAGAACGGTTAATTCAGCAGAGTTCTAAGTGATAAATATGAATTATAAGTGAATAATAAATGAACAGTTATGGCGTGGTTACGAAGCTATAGCTGTTTTTTTAATGTCTATCTATTGATTAATTTACTATTCTGTGATACTATATACTTGTAGTAAGTAATACAGAATACAAGTGATACAGAATACAGGTAATACAAAATAGCAAGGAGGGGGTTACACTGGAAAACCTAACGGAAATGTTGAAAGGTGTGTTGGAGGGCTGTGTCCTTGAAATCATAAGCCATGAGGAAATCTATGGTTATGAGATCACGCGGCGGCTGAACGCTCTTGGATTTTCGGACGTTGTGGATGGGACAGTATATACCATCTTGGTGCGGCTTGAGAAAAACAAGTTGGTGGAAATTACGAAAAAGCCATCCGATATGGGGCCACCGCGAAAGTTTTTCGCACTCAACGACGCAGGGCACAATGAACTACAAAAGTTTTGGGAAAAGTGGGAGTTCGTATCATCAAAAATTAATGAGTTAAAGGAGAAAAAACGATGAATTTTTGGGAAAAAATCACGGGCAGTGACATAACTAAAGAATTGAAAACTTTTGAATCGCGAGCCAAAAAACTGCCACCTGATTACCAAGCGGCATGGGAAAAAATTAATGCCAATCTTTGGTCGCATTCGGATTTCACCGGCCGCAACCTCATGCCAATTCTTGACGGTGTGCTTGGACTACTCGAAGAAACGGCGGCGGAAGGTCAGAGTGTCCAAGAGGTTTTGGGTGACGATATCAAAGGCTTCTGTTCAACACTGGCCGGCATCGATGGGGCAAATTCTTTTCGCGACAAGTGGAGAGAGCAACTTAATAATAATATCGCTAAAAAATTAGGTAAATAGGAGGATAAAATGAGAATACAAGATATCATCAAAGGCAAAAAAGAGTGGCGAGCACATATGGCACGTGTCAAAGCACTCCCGCGAGATTATCAGATTGTTTATAAAGAGATTCAAAAATATCTCTTCAAGGTTGGCCCTGTTGAGCTAAACGACGGGACGGGTTTGCTTTCGGGGATTATCGATCTTTTTGAAGAGGGCACGGCCTTGGGGAAAGGCGTGCTCGAAGTGACAGGCAATGACGTAGCGGCTTTTTGCGATGATCTAATTAAAGATTCAAAAACTTATTCTGACATCTATCAAGAATCTGTTGATCAAGAAGTTTACAAGGCCATAAAAAAGTCTATAGATAAACATAAGTAAAGGGGAGATATCGGGATGGAAAAGGCAATTGAAGTGAAAGGTCTGCGAAAGTCTTTCAAGGACACAGAAGTCCTAAAGGGTGTGGATTTTGAGGTGATGCCAGGTGAGATTTTCGCATTGCTCGGCTCTAACGGTGCGGGCAAGACTACGGTGGTGAACATCCTTTCGACACTTCTGAAATCTGATGGAGGAACCGCGATCGTTTGCGGCTTTGATGTTTCGCATCAGCCGGAAAAGGTACGCGAAAATATCAGCCTGACCGGGCAGTTCACCGCTGTGGACGAGATATTGACCGGACGTGAAAACATTATGCTGGTCGCAAAGCTAAGGAGTGTTCCCAAACCAGCCCAAGTTGCCGACGATTTACTCAAGCACTTTGGGCTTACTGACGCGGCAAACAAACGAGCGGGTACGTATTCCGGAGGCATGAAGCGCAGATTGGATATAGCGATGAGCCTTGTAGGAACGCCCTCCATTATCTTTCTTGACGAGCCGACAACCGGACTTGATCCGGAGGGGCGACTTGAGGTCTGGAAAACCGTTAAGAAGCTTGCAGGCAAAGGCGTAACTATTCTACTTACAACGCAGTATCTGGATGAAGCAGAGCAGCTTGCCGACAAAATCGCGATCCTGAACGAGGGCAAAATTATCGCTAACGGAACGCTTGAAGAACTTAAAAAGCTGTTCCCGCCCGCAAAAAAAGAATACATTGAAAAACAGCTGACACTCGAGGAGATTTTCCTCGCGATCATTGGTAAAGGAGGTCAAACAAAATGAAAAACAATACTAGCGTACTGACCGGACGCTTAATGAAGCACATATTACGGAGCCCGGACACGATTATCACTGTCGCACTAACGCCGATTGCGATGATGCTGATGTTTGTCTACGTGTTCGGTGGTGCAGTAAAAATGAGTATGGGTGCTGATGTCAATTATATTAATTACCAACTGCCGGGCATACTGCTGATGGCCATCGCGTCCGGCATAGCCTACACAGCATTTCGTATGTTTGTGGATAAGCAGAAAGGGCTTTTCATGCGGTTCAATTCTATGCCTATAGGCCGCTCGTCGGTCCTGTGGAGTCATGTGCTGACCTCTCTTGTGTCCAATATGCTTACAGTCGTTATTATTATCCTTGTTGCACTTATTATGGGCTTCCGTTCAAGTGCGGGAATACTTAACTGGCTCGCGGCAGCAGGAATACTCACACTATACACGCTTGCACTGACATGGATCGCGGTCATTCCGGGACTCACTGCAAAATCTATGGAGGGTGCGTCTTCGTTCTCATATCCATTGATTTTCCTGCCTTTTCTCAGTTCAGCTTTTGTTCCGACAGAAACAATGCCAACCGTTGTCCGCGTATTTGCTGAGAATCAGCCTGTAACGTCAATTGTTGAGTCGATTCGCTCGCTGTTGAACTCCAAACCCGTAGGAAACGATATCTGGATAGCCCTCGTGTGGTGTGTCGGTACCATGGTTGTTGCCTGCATATTTGCGATGAAGGCATATGGACGCAGGATATGAAGTCATATAGATTCGTTTTTATACACAATATTGCCGTTTTCATCTATTTCTTCATACTCTTTTAGTCCTGCTTATAGGTTCATAGTATCTCCATATTTCAACTAAATTGTAAGGGAATTTTTATGTCTGAGGTTTTGACTTCTTTGGAACTTTTTGTATTTATGTTCGTCATAATATATTATTTATAAGGAGGAATATTATGAGAACTAATACATTTATTTTTGTTTTGCTGTGTTTGCTGGTGCTTGGATTTACTGCGTGTGGGAGATTTAGTGATGTAGAATATATTCAAATATCTCAAGAAAGTAAAGACATTGATGGTGTTAATGAGCTAAAAAAATTTCTAGAGGAAAAGAAAGTCGTCTTTACTTCTGAAGAAATTGAGGGAGAAAGCGATTATATACCAGGGAAAAGAACAATATTTCATATAAATGATGAAAAAGTTATAACTCATCAGTTTTCAAGTGTTAGTGAAGCTGAGGGGTATAAGAATAACTTTGATAGTGGAGGCTGTACAATCGGCAATAATAAAATTTCATGGGCGGGCTACCCCCACTTTTATCAGAAGTGGAACCTGATAGTGGAATATGTAGGCTACAGTGATAATTTGGCTAAAGCCCTTGAAGAGTTGCTGGGTGTTCAATTTTCAGGCCACTATGCTACTGGGAATTAAATGATGTATAAAAGCCAGCTGATGGGAAATATCAGCTGGCTTTTGAATTTTGTAACATATTATGACTAATTAGTGCATTCTAAGTCATTATTTTTTTATGCATTTATACAATACAGTAAACAACTCAGCTCTGGTTATGCTGCTTCCTGGCTTAAATGCTCTCATGATCATTGTTAGTGCTTCCTGCCTGCTGCATTCCTTATTTGGCAAGAATGTCTTGTCAGCATTTCCCTGAATGATTCCCTTTTCTTTTGCCAATGCAATGTAGCTTAATGCCCATGAAGGGATACTCTTTGCATCTGTAAAATCAAGTTTGGCATCAGCAGAAGGCTTAAGTCCTAAGGCTTTAATTATTACAACTGCAAGTTCAGCCCTTGAAATGTTTTGATCCGGCTTGATTGTACCATCTGCATAGCCGCTTATAATTCCTTTTGATATAAGATCGTTTATGTATTCCTTTGCCCAGTGACTTGATATATCACCCGCAGCAGGCTTTGGTGTTGCAGTAGGTGTAGGCGCTGTAGTGTTTGTCGGTGAACTGCTGGGTTAAGGGAGTTCTTTGTATTACTATTTTCTAAAAATCTATTACTAACATTATAAACTATGTTAACCTTTGACAATTAAATGATATATGTGGTATTATTTTTGGGAGAATTTCGGTTTTAGTATAAATATATTATTGACAATATATTTTGCCAAAGTAGTGTTATTCGTTGATTATTTCTTTGGGAAGGAATGCAGCTTTTAGTTTACTGATAAGTAAAGGTTTTTCTAATACCAGATAGCCTTTCTGTGTTTTTTTTATGATTATAATTAACAAGCCATGTTTCTAAATATTCTAATTCTCAGAAATTAGTTCAACTTAGTAGTAAATTATATTATTTGTTACGTTATATATTGTATTTCTTTTATTAGCAAGAATTATTTTTAAATATTAGCTTAATAAATATGCTATGAAAAAATATTTCTATCTAACGTAATATCTATATGTATAGTTTCGAAAAGTAACTGGTAATTGGCTTGAAAACAAAAATTCAGGTTTGATTCATAAAAAACAAGGTAAAAAACCTTATTGAACTTTGAAAAAAGTATATTGTTACGACAGAGCAAATAAAAAAGGGCATGGC
>NZ_DATCTU010000034.1 GCF_036567765.1 Pseudobacteroides sp. | reverse complement strand
TCAATTTCTATTTCGCTTACTTCAATATCCGACTCTATTGCTTCTACTACTTCCTCTACGCTAATTTCTTTTTCAATATTTATTACTTCCTCAACTTCAGGCTCTTGTATTTCCTCTTCGGATGCAGCCTCTATTGGCTCTTCTTCAATTTCTATTTCGCTTACTTCAATATCCGACTCTATTGCTTCTACTACTTCCTCTATGCTGATTTCTTCTTCAATATTTATTACTTCCTCAACTTCAGGTAGCTCGCTCTCAATGAAGAAATCCTCTTCTATAAGATACTCTAGACTCATATCTTCTTTCAATGATATCTCTTGAGAAATGTCAAAAGCTTCCCCATTAATATCATTAGCACCTATACCAATTGTATCAATATTTTTCTCACTGTCAACAGGTTTTTGCAATATATTTTGTTCAACCTCAAGTGGCCCTTGCAAAACAGCGGCATGGTAATTGCTTACACAATTGTTTTCTAATGGCGAAGACTCATTTATAGCAGGCTTTAAAACCATGCCAACCCTCCTGGGAAACAACTTGTTTATCAGTGCCAAGAGTGATGCAGTCTTAACTTCACCCTCTTCTTCATTCGCTGCGATTACTATAGTTGATAAATATACAGAAATTATTAAAATACCTCCTAGGTAAACAATAAATATAACGGTAAATGAAAAGCCTGTCCACAAACTAATATGTAGTATTTCATTAATTCTGCTAGTTATGTTCATAACTAGCCCTGAAATCACCGGAAAGAGACTGCTTAATAGGGCGACCGATATAGTACATAGTGCAACTGCCATAACCTTGTGCTTTTTTGAAATGCATTTCCTATCTAGAAACTGTGCAAACAAAATTGATGATATAACAGCCAATGTTATCGTAACTACAAAATACTGGTACATAAAAGCCCCCTTACAAATTTTATAGTTTCTTACACGTTTAAGCGTGTGTTGACAAGTTAAGTCAACACGAAAGCGAAATTTATAACGGAAGTCGTTTTTGATTATGCCTAAGTAAGACCATTTGATACTCTAACAGGAACGTTTATTATATTTCAATTATAAACTTTCCTGGAAACTGACAATAATAATATCCCCATGAAATGAAATAAATTAAAGTGTACAAGATAAATCACTCTTTATATAAATCGAGTAGCTTATAAAAATCACCAATGAATTATAATCTTTACCGCTTTACATTTATATATATATAAATTAATATAATATTAACATTTTTACAAGCAAAATTTTTTATTTTATTATATTTTCGGACAAAATTCTCATAAAACTTATAGCAAAATTAGACATTTTTCATTGAAAGCAGGTTATATATGATTTTAAGCAAATTTGATAAATTTCTCATACACAGACAAAGCTTGATTGAACAGTACACAAAGGGTGATATGACGAAGGATGAATTTATTGAAGCAAACTATGCTTACATTAACTCTACGGATCTTGTCCCTTTCAAAAAGCTGGATAATGTCAAAAAGGCCATATTTAATTATCAGTATTACAATGTCCTTGCCAAGTACTATCAAAAGCGTGCTCATGAGCTCAATTCAAAACACGGGGCACGAAGCGATTTTTTCGAGCAGGCTAATTATTTTTACTCCAAAAAAGACCATGTTACGTTAAAACTTTTGGAGCTACTGGATTTTCAAGGAGTGGAGGCTTATTATGTAAGAGTTAAATCCCCTGCTTTGAAAAGAAAACTTTTTGAGATAGTTTTAAAGGACCATGAAAGCCTCATTTTGCATTCAAAAAACGAAACCCTGCTAAACATTCTGATAAGAGAAAGCGTGTTTATAAACGAGGTCAGAACGTCTCTTGTAGATGATTATATTAACCAGAGGTACTGATTATAAAAATAAAAAGCCATTTCTCATGATATTGAGTTGAATATCTTTACGAGTAATGGCTTTATTTTATACCTTACATTTTTATTTTACTGTTCTATATTGATAATACCCTTTTCCATGCTGGTAACTGCCGCTTGGTCCTCTGCAATAATCTCATCGGATATCTTTTCCGCCATTTTATTCTTCAATCTTTTGAAGTTAGTTTTGGCGAGAGCTGTATTTATAACTGTTTCCATTTCCGATGCCAGCACAAATTTTATCTTCTTTCTTACATTATCAGGGATATCATCAATATCCTTTTTATTATCCATAGGTACAATAACTGTATTTATTCCAGCCCTGTGGGCAGCGAGAACCTTTTCCTTGAGTCCTCCTATAGGGAGTACTCTTCCTCTTAAGGTTATTTCACCAGTCATTGCAACATTCTTCTTTACAGGCAGCCCCGTCAATGCGGATATCATAGCTGTAGCCAAAGTAATTCCGGCTGAAGGTCCATCCTTTGGAATAGCTCCCTCCGGCACATGTATATGAATATCGAATTTATTGTAAAAATTCTTGTCTATATGCAGTTGGTCCGCTTTTGATCTTATAAAACTCATAGCAGCTCTAGCCGATTCCTTCATAATATCTCCAAGGTGTCCTGTGAGTTCAAGCTTTCCACTTCCATCCATCAATGAAACCTCAATGGATAAAGTATCCCCTCCCACAGGCGTCCAAGCCAGGCCAGTCGCTATACCTGTTTCATCCTTCTCATTTGCCTTGTCATACCTGAATTTCTTAGCTCCCAGATATTTTTCAAGCTTTTCGGAGGTTATCTTAACGGTCTTGCTTCTTGATGAAACAATAGTCCTTGCAGCTTTCCTGCAAAGATTTGCAAATTCCCTTTCAAGATTTCTTACACCTGCTTCTCTGGTGTAATAATTTATAACATCTCTTGCGGTTTTTTCATCTATATCGATGCTCTTTTTATCCAGTCCATGGGCTTCAACCTGCTTAGGTATTAAATATTTTAAAGCAATGTTTACCTTTTCCTCTTCAGTGTAACTGGAAATCTGAATAACTTCCATTCTGTCCAGCAATGGTCTCGGAATAGTCTCAAGACTGTTTGCTGTAGTCAAAAACATTACGTTTGACAGATCAAATGGCAGCTCCAAATAATGGTCGCGGAAGGTAAAATTCTGCTCACCGTCCAATACCTCAAGCATAGCAGAAGCAGGGTCTCCCCTGAAATCACTGCTCATCTTGTCTATTTCATCAAGCAATATCAATGGGTTTTTTGTACCGGCTTGCTTCAGTGAAGCAATAATTCTGCCGGGCATTGCACCAACATAAGTACGTCTGTGCCCTCTGATCTCCGCCTCATCCTTGACACCGCCTAGAGACATCCTAACATAATTCCTGTTAAGTGCACGTGCGATGGACTTTGCAATAGAAGTTTTACCAACCCCTGGAGGACCAACCAGACAAAGTATCGGCCCCTTCAGGTTGTTCTTAAGCTTTCTTACAGCTAAATATTCAATTATTCTTTCCTTTACCTTTTCAAGGCCGTAGTGATCTTCATCAAGTATTTCTTCAGCCTTTTTCAAATCAATTATTTCCTCTGTCTCTTTATTCCAAGGCAAATCAAAAACCCAATCCAGATATGTTCTTATTACAGAACCCTCAGCAGAACCTGACTGCATCTTTAAAAGACGATCTAACTCCTTAAGGACCTTTTTTTCGACTTCCTCAGGGAATTCTGCCTTTTTGAGCTTTTCCTTATATTCTTCAACCTCGCCTGTTACGCCTTCCTTATCACCGAGCTCGCTCTGAATAGCTTTTAACTGCTCTCTCAGATAGTATTCCTTCTGCATCTTGTCTATCTGCTTGCGAACTTTGGTATTTATATTCTTCTCAATCTCAAGAATTTCCATTTCCTTTAAAAGAATTTCCAGGATTTTTTCCAATCTTATTTTTGGGTCAAACTCGTTTAAAATCTCCTGCTTTTGCTCAACCTTTAAAAATATATTGGACGCAACCATATCGGATAACTGTCCCGGATCTTCAATTGTTGTAATTGATAGCACCGTCTCGGGAGATATCTTGTTACTTAAACCCACATAATCCTCAAATGCTGATAAAACCCTTCTTTTTAAAGCCTCAATCTCAACACTTTGCTGTTCATCATCCATATATATCTGTTCAACTACTTCTGCCGCAAAAAACGGCTCGTTCTGGGTAAATTCGTTTATTTCAGCCCTGCTTACACCCTCCACCAGAACTCTGATTGTATCTCCCGGAAGCTTTAGCAGCTGTTTTACTTTGGATATTGTCCCTACATTATAAACATCTTCTTCGCCTGGAGAATCATTTTTTGCTTCTTTTTGTGTGACCAGAAATATAAGTTGATTGTTAATCATTGCTTCTTCTAATGCTTTAATTGATTTTACCCTACCCACATCAAAATGCAAAATCATATACGGAAATACCGTAAGACCTCTCAATGGCAATAAGGGCAAAACATGCTTCTTTATTACTTTCTTTGATTCGTACATTCGACACCCCTCCGCTTACCAAAATTTAAACGGTGCATATTTCCACTACTACTATTACTCCAGATTACATAATCTTGAATGGTTCAATTTTATATTTACTGAAACAATTTAATTAAACAAAAATGTTTTAAGCTCATACTGCGAATAAAAGAAACAGAATAAAATATTTATAAGACATTGCTACTATTATAAACTTTTAAACATTTTATTTCAATTATCTTAATCTGGAATCAATGGAATGATTAATTTATATATAGTATTATCGTCATAATAAACTAATTAATTATATCTAAATTTTAGGATATAAAGTTCTCACACTTTAGAATTCCTTTTTCTGATTTTGTAAAGTTCATCAAGTTTTTCCTCAGGCAATGCCTTTCCTCCTCCAAGTATTTCCGACAATATAAGAACCCTGGCAGTACTTTCAGCTGCCTCCAGCTTATAAAATGCATTATATACATCCTTACCCAGCGACAAAACTCCATGATTTGCAAGGAGAATAACATCATAGTCTTTTATATATTCCCCTACCCCTGTAAATATGGCATCGGTTGACTGAGTCCCATAAGCAGCGAGAGGTATTCTGTCAAAAAGAACAATCATTTCCGGATATGCCTTAGTCTCAATCGGCTTATTTGCTACGGCATAAGCAGTGGTATAAGGCGAATGAGAATGAATAATTCCATTGACATCAGATCTTTCAATGTAGGATAAAGTATGGAGTTTCCATTCTGAAGAAGGCTTTAAACTTCCTTCAATAACATTTCCGTCAAGGTCTATTACAGGTATGGTCTCTTCACTTAAAAGACATTTGGGAAAGCAACTAGGCGTTATGCAGATATAATTACCGTTTCTGATGGAGATGTTCCCTTCATATGTATTCACCATACCCTTATCGTATGCCATTCTTGTAACCTCAATTAATTGTGTTTTAACCTGCTCTAGCATCTCAATGTGCCCCCTATAACCATTTTTTCTTTCTAAAAAACAAAATCATGCTCACAAAACATATGGACATTGCTGCCAAAACTAAAAAATAGCCGTATTTAAATTTGAGTTCCGGCATGTTTTCAAAGTTCATTCCATATACACCGGCAATAAATGTTAGAGGCATAAAAAGAACAGAAAATACTGTTAAAAACTTCATAACCTCATTCATTTTATTACTTGCAACCGACAGATATAAATCAACGATACCTGATAATATATCTCTATACGTTTCAATTGTATCCATCATCTGGATAATGTGATCATACACATCCCTAAGGTAAATGCTGGTTGTATCTGATATCAAATGACACTCCCGTCTTTGGAGCCCTCCAACGACTTCCCGCAGCGGCCAGACAGCCTTGTGCATATACAACATTTCCCTTTTTAAACCATGTACTTTTCTGAGCATCTCCTGTCCAGGTGTCGCCACCATCGAATCCTCTGACAATTCAATCTCTTCCCCTGTCTTTTCAAGAACCAAAAAATAGCTGTCTACAATTAGATCCATTATCGCATACAATAGATAATCCATTCCCATTTTTCTGATATTGCTGATACCTTTTGCTATTCTGTCTACAAGAGGTATAAAGAAATTATCCTTGTTTTCCTGAAATGTAAGCAAATAATCCCGGCCTAATATGATGCTAACCTGCTCTGTTGTAATCTCGCTTAATTTATTATCATAATATATCATCCTGATTACAATATACAAGTATCCGTCATACTCTTCCACTTTAGGTCTTTGCCCTGTATTCTGGATATCCTCAAGGACAAGCGGATGAATACCGTAAAAACTTCCTATGCTGTTTATAATATTGGTGTCATGAATACCGTCCAAATTAATCCACCTGTATTTAGCATGATTCTTCATACAAAGAGCATCTTTTATGACTAGGGAATTTTCTACTGAAAAATTCTTATCGTCATAATCTACAACAGTAACAGTTGGAAATTGATTTCTTATCTCACCTGTATGCACAAGTGTCCCAGGCGGTAGCCCGACTTTCTGGGATATCTTCCTTATTTTCTTTGGCATGGCATCACCCTGTTTTATAAAACTTTGATATAGTATACCATATTATTTTACACTTCAACACCATAATCACCAAAGATCTGTATAGTTTGTTCAGTAAATAACCTTTTATAACCTTAATTTAAATTCAAATTTCTTTTGCTATTTTCAGTGTCTATGCTATAATATAGGTACTTATGAGGCAAATATTAGAGCTTAAGTCAAAAATATTTGAAAATATATATAATTCATAAATATAACGACTCGGAGGTATAGTATGAAGTTTACAAAAATGCATGGTATTGGTAATGATTATATTTATGTCAACTGTTTGGATCAGGCTATCGATAATCCATCGGAAGTTTCGAAAAAGCTGAGCGACAGGCACTTCGGTATTGGTTCCGACGGTCTGGTTTTGATATTACCTTCCCAGAAAGCAGATTTTACTATGAGAATGTTTAATTCGGACGGTTCAGAGTCCGAAATGTGCGGTAATGCCATAAGGTGTGTTGGGAAATTTGTGTATGATAACAAATTGACTGATAAAACTACTATATCAATCGAAACACTTGCCGGCATAAAAATCCTCCATATGCAGGTAACAGATAATAAAGTATCCCTTGTAAAGGTTGACATGGGCGAGCCCATATTATCACCTGAAAAAATACCCGTTAAAATCAGCAATGATATGGTTATATCCCAACCGGTACACATAGGCTCCGATACATATAATATAACATGTGTATCAATGGGAAATCCTCATGCGGTAACATATGTAGATGATGTTGCAAACTTCCCCTTGGAGACAGTGGGACCTAAAATGGAAACACTTGATATATTCCCAAAAAAGGTTAATGCAGAATTTGTTCAGGTTATTGACAGAAACACACTAAAAATGCGTGTTTGGGAAAGGGGTGCCGGTGAAACCCTGGCTTGCGGAACAGGTGCTTGTGCTGTTCTTGTTGCTTCCTGCCTTAATGGATTGTGCGAGAGAAAGGCTGTTATACAGCTACTTGGCGGCGATTTGATCATTGAATGGAATGAAGATGATAATCATGTTTATATGACAGGTCCTGCCACTAAAGTATTTGACGGTGAAGTAGAAATATAATATTTTTTAATAATTAATAATCAATTATATTACAATTGAAATGATCGGAAGGAGATAGTTATGGCTTTAGTAAACGAAAATTATTTAAAACTACCTGGAAGTTACTTATTTGCAGAAATAGGCAGAAGAGTAGCCAAATTTAAAAATGATAATCCCGACGCGGATGTTATCCGCTTAGGAATAGGGGATGTTACAAGAGCACTACCCCCTGCAATAATAGATAGTCTTCATAAGTCTGTTGATGAAATGGCAGATGAAAAAACGTTTAAGGGTTATGGCCCTGAGCAGGGTTATGATTTTCTCATACAAAAGGTAATTGAGTACGATTATACTCCTAGGGGCATCAAATTGGATAACGACGAGGTATTTATAAGCGACGGCTCAAAGTGTGACACCGGTAATATCCAGGAAATATTCGGATTAGATAATATAATCGCCGTTACAGATCCCGTTTATCCTGTTTACGTTGATAGCAATGTTATGGCTGGAAGAGCAGGCATACTTGGACCAGACGGAAAATACGACAGGATCACCTATATACCTTGTACATCAGAAAACAAATTCATACCTGAGCTGCCTAAGAACAAAGTAGATATTATATATTTATGCTTCCCCAACAACCCAACAGGTATGACAATTCCAAAGAGCGAATTGAAGAAATGGGTTGATTATGCAAAAGCAAATAAGGCTATAATTCTCTACGACGGTGCTTATGAAGCTTATATTCAGGAGTCTGACATACCTCACAGCATTTACGAGATTGATGGTGCAAAGGAAGTAGCTATCGAATTTCGCAGCTTTTCAAAAAATGCAGGTTTTACTGGCACAAGATGTGCTTATACAGTGGTACCAAAAGAAGTTTTGGCATACACCAAGGACGGCGAAGCAATACAACTAAACAAACTATGGAACAGAAGGCAGACTACAAAGTTTAACGGTGTCCCCTATATTATCCAAAAAGGAGCCGCAGCAGTTTATACTCCGGAAGGTCAGAAGCAAATCAAGGCTTTAATCGATTATTACATGACCAATGCAGCAATAATAAGAGAAGGCATCAAGTCAGTAGGCTTGGAAGTGTTTGGCGGTGTCAACGCACCATATATATGGCTTAAGACTCCAAACGGTATGGATTCATGGTCTTTCTTTGATAAACTCCTCACTGAAGCAAATATCGTAGGAACCCCAGGAGTTGGTTTTGGTCCTAGCGGTCAGGGATATTTCAGGCTTACAGCCTTCGGCAGCAAGGAAAACACTGAAAAAGCAATTGAAAGGTTTAAGTCAAGACTTAAAATATAAGACCTGTGAATTTAATAAACTCCTAACATATAAGTGACTTGAAGCTTGATTCAAGTCACTTATATGTATTATGATATATTAAAAGTTTATTGGCGTTAGTTATTTATAACTGTCATTATCCAAAGGTTATGCCGATATAATTTATAGATTAAATATGACTATTCACTTAATCAAAACAACACACATTATGGAGGTAATGTAATGGATCCATTTTCACACGCTGTCATCGGTACTGCATTATCAAAAGCAGCGGGTTACGGTATTAATTTTTCTACTCCTGAAAACATCGGACTGGTAGTTGGCTCCATTTTTCCCGATATAGACATTGTATTAAAGAAATGGGGAAATTATGTCTACTTGAAAAACCACAGAGCAGCCACCCATTCAATAATAGGACTCCTAATATCATCCATTATTATTTCTATTGCTCTGAAACTACTGTATCCAGGCTCAAACTTTTTTGGTGTTTTCCTATGTACAATGGCAGGATGCCTGTCCCACACCATTTCAGATATACTCAACTCCTATGGTGCAAAATTTCTATGGCCTTTTTATAAAAGAAAGATGGCCTTGAACCTTATAGTAATAATTGACCCCTTGGTAATACTTTTCCTTCTCGGGTATATTTTCGGTAACAGCAGAACAGGTATAATATCAATACTGGTATTAGGATTGTATGTACTCCTGAGATTGATATATAAATTATTGATAAAAACAGAATTGAAAAAAGCTTATACGTCTATGAAAATTTCGGCGATCATACCTTCAATGCTTGCCATATTCAGATGGCATTTCGTGCTGGAGGATGATAAGTTTATACTTGTAGGTGAAAAGAATATATTAAATGGAAAAATAAACATTATAGAAAAATTCCCTAAACTTCATTATAATAAAATAAAGAGTGCCCTAAATTCCACATTAGGCAAGTTTTTTATGGATTTTACGCCTGTTTTTCATGTATCGGCCGAATCGGATGGAGATATAAAACGTTATACGTTTACTGATTTGAGATATTATTTCAGAAATAACTTCTACCATCATGGGGTACTTGAAATAGATAAGGGAAATTCAATAGTTAAATCATCATTTAAGCCCTATACAATGAACAAAGAGCACAATATACCGGAGCTGCCTCAGCCTTGACACGAACAAAAAATGGTATATTGCATAATTATAATAACAAGTGAAATAAAAAGGTGATGTTTTTATGTCTGATAAAGTAATATCAAAAGAAGATATTAAAAACTTAATAAAAGAACCCAACATGTATCGAGTTATCCTTTTGAATGATGACTATACTACAATGGAGTTTGTTATAAATGTCTTAATGGTTGTCTTCCATAAAAGTATTACGGAAGCTACATTGATAATGCTTGATGTCCACAAAAAGGGTAAAGGCATTGTCGGATTATATACCTATGATATTGCATTGACCAAGATAAATCAGGTTGAAAGAATGGCGGCAGAATCGGGTTATCCGCTAAAATCTATAATGGAAAGAGAGTAGTTAGGATTTATAGTATCCAGATAATAGGAGGTTAAAATGAACCTGGACAACATAGCCGATAAAATTATTTATGCGGCATATAATGAAGCAAAATTTAGAAACCACGAGTATTTTACTCCTGAGCATATACTTTATTCTTCACTTTTTTTTGATGAGGGAAAGGATATTATCCAAAACTGCGGGGGAAATATCGATGGAATAAAAAGCGACCTTGACAAGTTTTTTAAAGACAACATGGATATGATCGATAATGCTGAACCTATTGCCTCTGATGGTGTTAACTCTGTTATCAATAATGCAGCGTTCCACATGGTATCCTCCGGCAAGGATCTTATTAAAATAGGCGATATTTATGCCTCTATTTTAGATCTGGAAGAGTCCTTTTCACGTTATATTCTCGAAAAAAACGGAGTTACCAGACTGAATGTGCTAAGGTATATATCACATGGTGAATCAGATGCAGATGAAGAATACGAGGATGAGGAAATACTTGATGAGTCTGATGAGGAAACGGAATATTCAGAAGTGAGCGAAACGCCCATAAAACAAAAATTTCTTGAAAAGTACGCTGTCAATCTGATAGAAAAAGCCCGGAACGGTGACATTGATCCTCTTATTGGCAGAAAAGACATCATCCAGAGGACCGTTCAGGTGCTGTCAAGAAGGATAAAAAACAACCCTGTTCATGTTGGTGACCCTGGTGTAGGTAAAACAGCCATTACAGAAGGTCTTGCCAGTATGATAAATAATGGAGATGTTCCAAAAGTTCTTACGGGCAGCAATATCTACTCTATTGATATGGGCTCACTGCTTGCAGGTACTAAATACAGGGGAGACTTTGAAGAAAGATTAAAAAAGGTTTTGAAGGAAATAGAAGAACAAGGCAACGCCATAGTCTACATTGACGAAATTCATAATGTTGTCGGAGCAGGATCTGTTTCAGGCTCAATGGATGCCTCAAACATATTAAAGCCCTTTCTTACTTCTGGGAAAATGAGGTTTATTGGCTCCACAACCTATGAGGAATATAAAAAGTATTTTGATAAGGACAGGGCTTTATCAAGAAGGTTTCAAAAAATTGAGATTCCTGAACCTTCCATTGAAGAAACAAAGCTTATCCTAAATGGATTAAAAGAAAAATATGAGGGTTATCACAGGGTCAGATATACCGATGAAGCTATAACCCTTGCCGCAGAGCTGTCTGCAAAATATATGAATGACAGGCACCTTCCTGACAAGGCAATTGATCTTATTGACGAATCGGGGGCTTATGCAAGGCTAAACGGTGATGAGGCCGAAGAAATATTAATTACAGGCAAGGATATTGAGAGAACACTTTCTCAGATCGCCAAAATACCTGAGCAAAACATTTCAGGTAATGAAATATCCAAGCTTAAGGACTTGGAATCAAACCTTAAATCAAATATATACGGTCAGGATCATGCAATAGAAACCATTGTAAGGGCAATAAAAATGTCCAGAGCAGGCTTTCTTGAGGGTGAAAAACCTGTAGCCTCCCTTCTTTTTGTTGGTCCTACCGGTGTAGGTAAAACAGAGATATCCAGGCAGCTTGCTAACTCCATGGGTATACCTCTTATCCGGTTCGACATGAGTGAGTACCAGGAAAAGCATACTGTGGCAAGGCTGATTGGTGCACCTCCTGGGTATGTAGGCTATGAAGAAGGCGGCCTTTTGACCGACTCCATAAGAAAAACACCTTACTGTGTGCTGCTTCTTGATGAGATAGAAAAAGCACATCCTGACATTTATAACGTACTCCTACAAATCATGGATTACGCTACCTTAACCGACAACACCGGAAAGAAAGCCGATTTTAGAAATGTTATTATAATAATGACTTCAAATGCAGGAGCAAGGGAAGTTGGCAAGGCATTGATCGGATTTGACAAAAAGCAGGTTGATAAAAGCTCCATTACCAAAGAGGTTGAACGCACTTTCTTACCTGAATTCAGAAACAGGCTTGATGAAGTAGTTGTGTTTAACCATATCAATGAAGAAATGGCTGCCTTAATTGCAAGAAAGGCAATACGTGATTTTGAAGCAAAACTGGAATCTAAAAAAATAACCCTTAGTGTAACCGAAGAATGCTATAAATGGCTTTCCAATAAAGGCCTTTCATCCATTTACGGTGCAAGGGAAATACTAAGGGTGGTTCAGGAAAAGGTGAAAACTTTGCTGGTTGACGAAGTGCTTTTTGGAAAGCTCAGTAGTGGCGGAACCGCCATAATAGATGTAAAAAATGATGAAGTATTTATCACGTTCAGTGAAACCTAAGGAGATCTTAAATGCCAGTTTACCGACTAACAAATAAACTAGTATTCCCACACCCTTCATTATCAAACGAAGACGGTTTGTTGGCAGTGGGAGGAGATTTGTCATGTGAAAGGCTTTGCCTTGCGTACGAAAACGGCATATTCCCATGGTATTCGGAAAAGCCTGTATTGTGGTGGTCTCCCGATCCACGTTTTGTACTTTTCCCTAAGGATTTGAGGATATCTAAGTCCATGAGAAAGTTCCTTAAAAAGGAGTATTATAAGATCACCTTCGATACATGTTTTAGAGATGTCATTACAAATTGCGGCTATACACGCAAGGACGATACCTGGATCGACAATGATATGATAGAAAGCTACTGTAAGCTTCACAAGCTCGGTATCGCTCATTCTGTTGAAACATGGTATGGTGATAAGCTTGTAGGAGGACTATACGGGTTATCGATGGGAAGCTGCTTTTTCGGTGAGTCTATGTTCTCAGTTATGGATAATGCATCTAAAGCAGCCTTTATAAAGCTGATTGAAAAGAATGATTTTTCTTTAATTGATTGTCAGGTATACTCAGAGCACTTGGAATCCCTTGGTGCAGTTAATATAACGAGAGCTGAGTTTTTGGAACTGCTTGACCAGGGACTTAAAGCCCCTATCAGAACAGGCAGTTGGAGCTACCTAAGCGAATCTTGATCTATAAAGGCCGATGCAGAATGTTGATAAGCATATTTTGCATCAGCCTTTTATTATGTCTTGTAAATTATGGATTTTGTTATATCTATTCTAAAATCGTTCCATCGGAATCCACAGTTATATTTGACATACTGCCTGTAACACTTTGATCTGTTTCTTCCATATCAATGCCGGAATCGGATTTTTTAGAAGTGTCGTCTTTCTTAATATTATCTTTATCTGAGTTATTCTTACTTGTATTGTCTTTGTCCTTGTTGTCTTTATATTCATTGTCTTTGCTTACAGTTTCATTATCTGCAGTATTGCCTTTCTCAGGCTCTGTTTTGCTCAAGCCGCTTGCATTTTCTGTGGCCCCCGGACTGGGCAAAGCAACCTCATTGCTTATAATTGACAAATTTCTAGGGAAGGCAGCATCAAATTTAAAGTTACCTTTGTATGTCTCGCATACTTTTCCATTTATTAAGAACTTTACCTCTTGAATGGCTTTTATGTCTGTAAGTGAATTAACTATAGAGTAAATAGTAATTCTTTCTGCATCCTTACCGCCGGGATGCTTATCAACAAAATCCTTTGAAAAATTCACCGTAGCTACACCGTCTTTTATAGGTACACTGTTTTTCACCAATTTTGTACCTTCCGGTATAGTAGCCTTTAGCCCTTTCTTGGTGGGTCCTTTAATAAGCTCGTTAACCACAATACCAGCCAGATTATTCACACTTTTTTTTGCTTCACTAACAGGAATATATCTTACTTCCAGTTTAAGCTTGGAACCGTCCTCGTTGGCAAAATACAGATGAATAGGCACTTTATCCGAAAGCAATCGTGCCTCTTCTTCTCCCATAACGATGCTACTTGCAGGCTGCAGCTCCTCAGACTCATTTTCTCCAATTCCAAACTTCTGTAGAATACCACACCCGGTAAACATTGATACTAATAATAAACAGCATATGATGATACTAAACGTTTTTCGCACTGTCCGGCACCTCACAAATTATTCTTTATAGAATATTTCTATGCCGTCCATTCTTGTGATATTCATTGAATAAAATATTTATAATGTATCATTAAACATATTAGTAGGAGCTTTTATCTTCTTTATGTTTTCCTGTCAATATCTGCTCTGTAGAACTTGTGCCAAGCCTCTTGCAGCCTAATTCAATAAACCTGACGGCTTGATCCAATGTCTTTATTCCACCTGAAGCTTTAATTTTCATATTGGATGATACTGAGTTTTTTATAAGAACGATGTCATCGGGATCTGCACCACTGCCGTTAAAACCAGTAGATGTTTTTACAAAATCAGCCCCGGCTTCTTCTGAAAGCCTGCTGGAAATTCTCTTTCTTTCATCATCCAGTAAGGCTGTTTCAATAATTACCTTCAGAGCTGCGTTTTTCGAATGTGCAGCCTTTGCTACTGCCTCTATATCATTTTTCACATAGGTATAATCTCCAGACAGGAGCTTGCCTATATTTATAACCATATCAAGCTCAGAAGCCCCATTTTCTATGGCTTCACAGGCTTCTGCCACCTTGCATGCCGTCGTAGTGCCACCATGTGGAAAACCAATAACAGTACTGACCATTACATCGGAGTCTTTCAGAATGCTGTAAGCAAGCTTTACATGGCAAGGCTTCACACAAACAGAAGCTATATCAAGCCTCAATGCAATTTGGCATTCCCTCTCAACGTCCAAATCTGCTGCATCAGGCTTCAAAACTGCATGATCAATCATCTTGGCTATTATATTTTTATCCAAAATCAAACCTCCCAATAAACACCAAACATTATATCAATATAACTAATCACATATATTTCCAGCGGGGTTAAATAGAACATTAATAATATCAACTATTTCTTTATCAACAACTTTATAACAAATTTCAAGACCGTTTCTTTTACCTTCAATTATACCAGCCGTTCTCAATTTAGCTATGTGCTGTGAAACAGTGGATTGCGGTAAACCGAGGCATTCCTGAATCTTGGTAACGTTGCAGTCATTTCCGATCAATCCCTTTACTATGCATAACCTCTGTGGATGAGAAATTACTTTTAACTTTTCAGCTTTTTCTTCATACTTTTTTACATCTTCCACAACTCTAACCTCCGTTTAGAAATTATATTCCAACGGATAGTATTATACCATATCGTTTGTCATCAGCATATATTAAAAGTGATAAATCTATTACATTTGGCTGTCGCATATCCCGCTGTATCCAAACTGTTTAAAACGCATTCTTCATATTCCTTACATATTCAATAACCTTTCTTCCAGCTAAAGCACCTTGTCCTACCGCAGTAGCTATTTGTTTAAAGCCGCCTATGCAATCACCTGCTGCAAACATGCCTTCGATATTGGTCTGCATATCTGAATTTACAAGAATTGAGCTATCCTGAGTAAGTACTCCCAGCTTTCTTGCAAAGTCTGTACTTGAAGCACTCTCGTATGCAACAAATAACCCATCAATATTCTCTCTTGAACCGTCTTCAAATACAATTCTCTGCAAAAAGTCTTTACCCTCAAGCCTTGCAACGGGCTTTTTATTTATATTAAACTTTTTCGATTCATCAATAAATCCTTGTGAAAATTCAGGCTCAAAGCCATTTGTGTATATTGTTATGTCTTTGGTAAATGCCAGAAGCTCCACAGCTTCATGTACTGCATAATCTTTAAATCCCAGCACACCAACCTTCAGATCGTTATAGAAGAAACCATCGCAGGTTGAACAGTAACTGACCCCGTTTCCTTCAAGCTCCTTTAGGTTCTGAATGTTTATTCTTTTTTGCTTTTGCCCTGTTGCCATTAAAACCGCTTTAGAATAAAACTTCCCTTTAGCGGTGGTAATTTCAAATTTGTCGCTTTTTTTAATTTCAATCACTTCATCATGTATAATTTCTCCCCCAAGCCTGACAGCCTGGTTTTCTCCCTGCTTCAATAAATAATATCCGCTTATAGGCTCAGAAAAACCATAATAATTCTCAATTTTATCTGTCTTGTAAAGGGCACTGTCATTCATGCCTATAATAAGAGTCTTAAGATTGGCTCTTATAGTATACAAGGAAGCCGATATGCCTGCCGGACCCTTTCCGATTATTATTACATCAAACATGTCCTATCCTCCAGAACAAAATCACGAAGTGATTTTGTCATCCTTAATTGTTGTCGTGAGAAATTGCGGTGCAGCATGCACCATAATTTCCTAGACATTGAAAAGCTATAGTTATTTTACCACCTTCTATGAAAAACATCAAAGTAATATAATTAATAAAGTGTAACATTTTTTAACCTTCATAATATTATGTAAATATATAGACTAAAGTCACTATAAAGGAGTGATTCTAAATGACTGCAAACAAAATAAAAGATTCAAATACCGAGCTGTTGTTTTTTATAATCATCTTTTTACTGCTCTTTTACGATGACAGTTTCTTAAGAACTTATTCAAAAGGAAGCTCCTTGAAGTCAGCTGAAAAAGATAGTACAGTATTGTTCTTTATACTGGTATTCCTGTTACTGTTTTATTGATGGTATTACAAAAACTTCATATGAGAATTGTTTTCGTCATTCACTAATATAATAAAATTGTAACATTAATGAATCTTTTTTCATTTATTACAAGTATAGTTATATGAAAGGGCTGATGATTATGAATAATCCATTCAATAAAAAATTAAGCGAGTTATTAAGCAAGATGGACGATAAGGTTTTGCAAGCAAAACTCAATTCTGCTATGGATATGCTCCAGAATGGAAATGCGGAGGAGTTGGCAAAAAGGCTTAATAAAGTTGATAAGGAAGAGCTGCTTGGTAAGATAAATGAAATTGACGACTCCAAACTCAAATCCCTTAACCTTGATAAAGCTGAACTGACAAAAAGGCTTAATGATCAAGATCTCTCCAAATTATCGGCAATAATTGGAGACCGGGGAGATGAAATTATAAGTAAAATTAAGGAATTAATAAACAAATCCTGAATATACTTATACAAAAGCTCTTTAGGAGGAACATTGAATGAACGACGACCTTAACAAGAAAATCAAGCAAATTACAGATATATTAGGCCAAGAGAATATTCCTGACAACGTAAAGGGGCTTCTTTCTCTTTTGGCAGGATCGGGATCGGATAATTCAAATGAAAGAGAAGCCCCTAAAGAACTACCTGCTGAGCCGGTACGCAGTGAAAGCAGAAACACCGAAATGGAAGAAAACCTAGAAATGTTGAGCAGAGCCAAAAAAATATTTGACAGGCTAAATACCAGAGATGACCCAAGAATTAACCTCCTCTACTCAATGAAGCCTTTTCTCAATAACAGCAGGCAAAAAAAGCTCGGAACTTGTATTAAGCTCCTTCAAATGTATAGTTTGTCAAAGCTTATGGATGATTCTGAGAAAAGCTTGATATAGGGGGAGGAAAACAGAAAATGATTTATAGAAAAAAGCCCCCAACCAATATAAGATTTACATATCCCGGATTTAAACAAAATAGTACTTCTAACTCAAAAGTTTATGAAGAAAATTTACCGATAGAGCTAAAAAACATCCCTCTTCCCAATCTGGACTCGGAAAGTCCTTGTCAAAACCCCGGCAGAAAAGGGCATTTTGGCATAAATCCACTGCATTTTTTACATAATAATATCGGTATTGAAGAAATATTGCTGTTAGGGACCATATTTTTATTGGTAGAAGAATCCATAGAGGATGAGATACTCCTCATAATCCTGGTATATTTATTATTGGCAGGATTTGAGAGAAATTAGACGGATCGCACTAATTTCATACATTTAGGTGCGATCAAACTTATACCTTTTGTGTAAGCTTGATCGCACCTAAATGTATGAAATTAGTGCGGTCTATTCATAATCCACATCTTCCGGAACATAACTTTCTGCAATTTTATAAACAGAGAATATATATGTTATAAAAAGTGAAAAGAAGACTGTGTTGAAAACCCAGTTTGCCATAAAGCCTGCAAATTTTTTCAAATCCAATATGGAGCCTGCCTCTGCAGAGTTCACGTTGATCTTTGCAAGGATAAAATGGCAAGCCATAAAAACTGCAAAAAACATTACATATCTAAAAGATATCTTCCAGAAAAGCTTATCTGCATTTTCCTTCCCCGTAAAAAACCATCTTTTACTGCTATTGATTGATGCCGGAAACCAGAAGCTTATATATGTACTAAAAAACATAAATATGAGAAAAATTATACCTAACGTAACTACATCAACAAAAGCTGCCACCATTGTCAGTTCCTGCCTTCCTGACAGCCAGGATTTAGTTATTATAACTGCAGGTACAGTTGCAACCAGAGTGACAATAAGGATGATAATGCTTATCAACACTGCTCTTAGAGAAACAAATGTTATTCTCAAAAAATAACGTCTTATACCTTGGAAAAATTCGCCTTTTTGCTTTTCTTTTTTGCTTACAGCATTATTTACCACATAGAAATACCCACTAAAAATAAGCCCGATAATGAATGATCCTACCAATAAGAGCAGAATAAAGCCGATCAGTGCTTTTATTGCTGTTTGGGGATTCAGCATAATATTTAAAAGTATCTGAATGGAATAAATAATCATTTCGAGAAAGTCGCCCTTACCTAACCTGTTAAAACCCATTAAAATAGCTGTTATAGGATTTCTTGAATCTATAATGCTGTATATTAAAGCAATAAGCCCAAAATATACCAATATAAAAGGCCGTCTTACTATGGATTGCACAGCCTTCCCAATAACCTTCATTAAACATACCTTCTTTCGTTAATAGCCCCATTTGAAAAACAACTCAATAATTATATCATACCGATAAATTACAGTAAAGCCTATCATTATAAGGTTTTACTGTTGCTTAATTCTTTCCAGCAAATACTCTCTGTCATACTTACTTCCTTTAAAGGAAATATCTTTACTTTCGCTTTCGGTATCCATCAGGTCCCTGCCGTCAGACTTTATATCAAAAGAAATACCCGAATTGACAAGAACAGTTGGGGATATATCCAGAAAAGATGCAACTTCATTAGCACCCTTATATTTTCTATTATCGGGTGTTATGATTATTAATGGTACGAATTCAAAATAATTGCCGTCTTCTGAAAAAGAGGCCTGCTTATAAATATCTGCTTCAATATTTGGGGTATGGTCCCCGTATATCATGATATAAGTATTATCATCTCTTATTTCATCAATAAATTGTTTAATACATTCATCCACATATGACATTGAATTAAAATAATTCTTGACCCGTTTTGCACTAATATCGTCGTAAGTGCTTTTGTTGTAGTAGTTATTAACATTTGTAAATGGTGTATGGCTGCTCATTGTTATTATATAGGCAAAATACGGTTCTTCCAAATCCTTAATGGTCTTCATTGCAAAATTGAATACATCCTTGTCAGGTGCTCCCCACCCTTTATGCTTTAGACCCATTTTATCAATATCATACAACTCGTTAAATCCCATCTTGGGAAAGGCAGTGTCCCTGTTAAAGAATACATCTGAGTTGCCGTGAAATGCTACATTTGTATATAAATTATCAGAAAGCCTTCTAAGCATTGAGTTCATATAGCTATAATTCGACAGCTTTATAGACGGAAAACCTTCCAAGGGCTCAATGCTGTTTATTATTGAAAACTCAGTGTCTGAAGTACCTCCTCCCTTATGATAGCTCATCATATAAGGATAATAAATGTTTTTATCGGACAGCGACTTTAGATAAGGCATAACAAATTGATTCTTATACTTTTTGTTAATGATATTTGAATCCATGGCTTCTACTTGTATCATTATAAAATTGGGATTGTCTCTTGAATTACCGTCACGGCTCATTTCACTACCATATTTAAAACTGCTTATCAGTTCATTTTCGTTGCCTTTTAGCAGTACGCTGGCTACATTGTTAAAAAGAGTACCATACCATTGTACTATGGGTGACTCCCCCCTGTATCTGTCTTCCAAAATAGTAGTGATAAAGTTATTGTTAGAGTAATAGGCCGTTTGGACAGAAACAACAACAGCTATTGATGCAAAAACAGCTGCCACCCTGTATAGAATAAATTTTTTTCTTAGTTCATATACTTTTAAATAGTTATAGGCAATAAATAAGAAAACGGGTAAATCAATAAAAGCAATAAGCATTTTTAAATTCAAAGGTGCCGATGAGTTTTTAGCAGCCTTGAATCCCTCTGAGAAAAGCATAATAAACTGCACTATATTAAGATAGCTTTGATAAAAGAAAAAATACGATAGATTGATTAAAATATAAGCAATCTGGATTAGATAGGCAAATATAAAAATGCTCTTCGACCTAATACTTAGAATAACCGTATATAAAAAAAAGACCATAACTAAAGACATTATGAATTTGTATTTAAAGGCATCCATAGTTTGATTAGGTACAATATAGTAATTAAACAGTGCAACCTTTAGTGTATTTAGAAGAAGGAATAAAACCAGCAGGGATACTAATATAAATACTGCCCTGCTCTTAAAGATATGTAATACTGCCTTTTGATCATTAATAAATTTTTCTAACAACTTTTCACCCTCTTTTAAACAAGTGATTTTGAAATCTAAATTGTTGCCACGAAATACCTAGACATAAACAAAGTACCCCATATAAAGGAGTACTTTAATCATAACCCAATTAAGCAGGGTTTTGCTAGTGAATTTTTTCCCATAAGGCAATATTCATCAAATATCCTTCATGCTTAGGGATATCCTCTTTCTCTGTACTTCTACAGATAAAACTTTGACCTTTACAATATCCCCAACCGCAACAACTTCCATAGGACTCTTTACATATCTGTCGCATAGTTCCGATATGTGGACAAGACCATCCTGATGCACTCCTATATCCACAAAAGCACCAAAGTCTGCAACATTCCTTACTGTCCCTGTAAGTATCATTCCCGGCTTCAAATCCTCAATATCCAAAACATCGGTCAGCAAAACCGGCTTTGGAAGCTCGTCTCTCGGGTCACGACCAGGTTTTAGGAGTTCATCAATTATATCTCTAAGCGTAGGCACACCCACACCTATTTCTTCCGCAATGCTTGAAATTCCTCTTTTATTTACTGCCTCTTTTAGCCCCTTAATGTTGCCGCCAGCAACATCCTCTAAAGTAAAGCCGGTAAGCTTCAAGAGCTTTAATGCAGCCTCGTAGGATTCGGGATGCACCGCTGTATTGTCCAATATGTTTTTACCCCTTAGGATTCGTAAAAAACCTGCACATTGTTCAAAGGCTTTGTCCCCCAGCTTTTTAACCTTCTTTATCTCCTGCCTTGAAGTAAACTTCCCATTCTGCTCCCTGTATTCAACAATATTTTTTGCCACAGTACCATTGATACCCGATACATAGGAGAGGAGTGATGGCGATGCAGTATTAAGGTCAACTCCTACGCTGTTAACGGCATCTTCAACCACACCTCCTAAAGACTCCCCAAGCCTTTTCTGGTTCATATCATGCTGATATTGCCCTACCCCTATTGATTTGGGGTCAATTTTAACAAGCTCCGCAAGGGGATCCTGAAGCCTTCTGGCAATTGAAGCAGCACTTCTTAATGCCACGTCAAAATCCGGGAATTCTTCCGCACCGAGCTTTGATGCTGAATAAACGGAGGCTCCCGCCTCGCTGACCACCATATAATATATTTTTTTGTCAAGTTCCTTTAAAAGCTCAGCTATAAATATCTCCGATTCTTTTGATGCAGTTCCGTTACCTATGGAAATTATGTCTACATTATGGACTTCTATAAGATGCTTTAGCACCTTCTTCGCTTCTTCAGTTTTGTTTTGAGGCGGCGTTGGATATACAACAGTTGTAGCTAAGACCTTTCCTGTGTCATCAACTACGCAGATTTTACAGCCTGTTCTATAGGCCGGATCAAGCCCTAAAACAACCTTTCCTTTAACAGGGGGCTGAAGCAGCAAATTTTTAAGATTAGCGGCAAAAACCTTCATGGCTGCCTCTTCAGCACGATCGGTAAGTTCATTCCTAACCTCTCTCTCAATAGAGGGGAATATCAGTCTGCTGTAAGAGTCTTCAGCTGCTTTTTCAACATATACAGATGTTAGGGATTTTATTTTTTTAACTGCATGTGCTTTTAGGTAATTAACAGGAAGCTCTTCAGGCACAGAAATCTTAACCTGTAAAAATTCATCCTTCTCTCCCCTGTTAACGGCTAAAACCCTATGATTTGCAATTTTAGACACGGGTTCCTTAAAATCATAATACATTTTATATACAGATTCTTCTTCTTTTTTTGACTGTGAAACAATGATACCCGACTGAAAGAAAATATCCCTTATGGCCTTTCTGAAAGCCGCATTGTCGGAAATATTTTCTGCGATAATGTCCATAGCTCCATTTAATGCGTCCTCTATCGTATTAACTTCCTTTTCAGGGTTTATAAATGGCTTTACCAACTCTTCTATAGATCCTGTCATGGCTTTTTGTTCAAAAATTATATCTGCCAAAGGCTCCAGTCCCTTTTCTTTGGCAACAGTAGCCCTTGTCCTCCTCTTTGGCCTGTAGGGCCTGTAAATATCATCAATCTCCTGAACGGTATTTGCCTTGGCTATAGCATTTGCCAGTTCATTCGTCAGTTTTCCCTGTTCGTCTATAAGCCTTTTTACCTCTTCCCTTCTTGCCTCAAGGTTCCTTAAGTAAACAAGCCTTTCATGGAGCTCCCTCAATACTTGATCATTGAGCTCGCCTGTAACTTCCTTTCTGTACCTTGCTATAAATGGTATTGTATTACCTTGATCAATCAGATTAACGGTATTTTGAACCTGGAACAGCTTTAAGTTAAACTCTTTCGTAAGTTGTCCTATGATATCGGCCATAAGTTCCTCCATTGTATAAAATCTAGCATTTCAATTGACACCATAAATTACACCAACGTCAATATATAACCAATTTATATTGGTAAATACTTTTAATATAATATTATATATTTTTTAAAATATTAATCAATATTAAAAGTGATAAATCAATTAATGATTAACTTAAAATGTATATCATTACCCAAAGTAATTTTCTGTACATTTAAAAAATCAGTTTAATTTTTATATAAATAATGTTATTATAATTTAAACAAACAAATTAAGGGAAATGTACTTTTATTGTATATAATGATATTAATTGGTCTTAATATATAAATATTATAAATGAAGGGTTGTGAACTAATTGGGTATTCTGGTAACAGGCGGAGCAGGATATATAGGAAGTCACACTGTGGCAGAATTATTAGATCAAAAAGAAGATGTTATTATACTGGATAACCTTGAAAGAGGTCATAAGGAAGCAATACTAGGTGGTAAGCTTATAGTGGGAGACCTTCGTGACAAGGAATTTATAAAAAGTGTTTTTAAAGAAAATAATATTGAAGCGGTAATACATTTTGCAGCCTATATAGAGGTTGGAGAAAGCACGGTAGATCCTCTTAAGTTTTACAACAACAACGTTGTGTCCACATTAAATCTTCTCAATGCCATGAATGAAGCCGGTGTTAAAAAAATTGTATTCTCATCCACTGCAGCGACATATGGAGAACCTGAAAATATTCCAATACTGGAAACAGATAAGACATTGCCTACAAATCCATATGGTGAAACTAAACTCACTGTGGAAAAAGCATTAAAATGGGCAGACAGCTGCCTAGGCATAAAACATGTCATTTTAAGGTATTTTAATGCTTCAGGAGCTCATATTAACGGCCGGATAGGTGAGGATCACAACCCTGAAACACATCTGATACCTCTTATATTACAGGTTGCCCTTGGTAAAAGAGACGACATAAAGATGTTCGGTATTGACTACCCTACACCTGACGGAACATGCATAAGAGATTATATTCATGTCAGTGACCTTGCCAATGCTCATGTGCTTGCTCTTAACAAACTCAGAAACGATAATACGAGTGAAATATACAATCTTGGTAATGGTAAAGGCTTTTCAGTAAAGGAAGTAATTGAAATTGCCCGTAAAGTAACAGGTCATCCGATAAAAGCCACTATTGCACCAAAGCGTACGGGAGATCCTGCCATACTTGTAGCTTCATCAAATAAAATAATTGAAGAATTAAAATGGTCTCCACGCTACAACAAGCTTGAAACAATAATTGAAACAGCCTGGAACTGGCATAAAAACCACCCTAAAGGCTATAATATATAAATCGTAAAATTTGCAAAAAATTTATTAACTTGAGAAAGGTAGTGACATCATTGAGATTGGACGGTAGAAGTGACGGACAGCTTCGTCCTGTTAAAATAACCAGAAATTATATTAAGCATGCAGAGGGATCGGTATTGATTGAAGTGGGAAATACAAAGGTGATTTGCACAGCTTCGGTGGACGATAAAGTCCCTCCGTTTA
The DNA here is from genome assembly GCF_036567765.1 of Pseudobacteroides sp. NCBI lineage: Bacteria > Bacillati > Bacillota > Clostridia > Eubacteriales > Oscillospiraceae > Pseudobacteroides > Pseudobacteroides sp. The sequence continues at coordinate 23,980 of NZ_DATCTU010000034.1, read as the reverse complement.
AAAAGAATTCAGGTGAAGGTTGGCTAACTGCAGAATACTCAATGCTGCCTAGAGCCACTCAGACTAGAAATTCCAGAGATATAAGCAAGCTCAAACTAAACGGAAGAACCCAGGAAATTCAGAGACTAATTGGCAGAGCTTTAAGATCGGTAATAAACTTTAATATTTTAGGAGAAAGAGTAATAACATTGGATTGTGACGTTATACAGGCTGATGGCGGTACAAGAACTGCTTCCATTACCGGTGCGTTTGTAGCTACAGTTGAGGCATGCAAATATATGATAGACAATGGGTTAATCAATAAAACACCAATTATGGATTATGTGGCTGCAACAAGTGTAGGTATTGTGTACGGCCATGAGATGCTTGATTTGTGCTATGAGGAAGATTCAAGGGCAATAGTGGATATGAATGTTATTATGACGGGTTCAGGAAAGTTCATAGAGGTTCAGGCAACGGGTGAACAGGCTGCATTCAGCAGGAACGAGCTTGACAGGCTATTAAAGTTATCCGAGTCAGGAATATCAAAGCTCATAGAACTTCAAAAGAATGTTTTAGGTCCCTTAACCAACTATATCGGGGGAGTTACAAAGGATGAAAAAGTTCATAGCAGCAACCAAGAATAAGGGAAAAATCCGAGAAATATCAGAAATATTAGCAAATTTTCCCTACCAGGTTTTATCAATGGAATCAGTAGGTATAAACATCGATATTGAGGAAACAGGTTCAACCTTTGAGGAAAATGCATTAATTAAAGCAAGAGAAATCTGCGGTATTACAGGTGAAATCGTCATGGCAGACGATTCCGGCCTTGAGGTAGATTATCTTAACGGTGCACCGGGCATTTATTCTGCAAGATTTGCAGGAGAAAATGCTTCTGATGAAGAAAAAAACACTAAACTGTTAAATCTTTTAAATGATGTCCCTTTTGAAAACCGCACAGCACGGTTTATATGCGTGATTGCCGTTGTATTTCCCGGGGGAGACAGCTTTACAGTAAAAGGAACCTGTGAGGGTTATATTGCATTTGAACCTAAAGGGATTAACGGGTTTGGTTATGATCCGATATTTTATGTTCCTCAATACCAGATGACAACAGCACAGATGAAATCAGAGCTGAAACATGAAATAAGCCATCGCGGTAAAGCATTAAGGCTAATGGTGGATGAACTGCAATCAAGATTTAAATAATTAATTGTTCAGGAGGCAGTTAATCTTGCATAGAATTATTCAAAATTCCAAAATGCTATTGCTTATCGACAAATACAAGCTAGATATATTTTTTATTTTTCTTCTATTATATATAGTAATTAAACCTATTTTTTGGAATGGAAAAATACTGCTCCTTAGTTTATCATTGCCTTTTAGCATACTAATATTGTTAAGCAAATATTGGAAACTTTGCAAAAGATTCAAGTTATTGAAATACATTTTGGCCTATATGGCTTTCGCCGTTTATGTTATAAATATATCTGTTCATGAGTTTGATGTTTACTACTTCAGAGGCGTCATTACCGACTCTTCAGCCTTATGTCTAATTTATTCAATACTTTTTACAGATATGGTATCGGTAATATTTCTAAGTCTTGTTCTTTATTTTCAAATAGACTATCTGAAGGATTTCCGTCCTTTAGATCAGGTTGGAGGAATCAGACAGGGAATTCTATTTAGTTCCATATCAATCACTGTAATATCAAGGCTCTTTCGTCATCTTATTTCAGAAAGGGATAAGTTCCGCCTACTCAGTATCAGAGATTCCCTCACACCTACCGCCACTATGTCCCATACCCTTGAAACAGGTCAAAAGTGGCTGTACGAGGGATGCAGTGTCACATTGCTAATTATCGATACCGACCGCTTCAAGCAGATAAACAATACATACGGATACTCTGCTGGAAACAATGTGCTAATACAGGTGGCACAAGTCTTGAAAGATGAAACAAGTGAGTTTACCAGCATAATAGGAAGAATGGGTGGAAATGAGTTTATTGTGCTTGTCAAAGACTCTAATATGCACCCGGGCCTTCTTAGCCGCAGATTATACAATACTTTGAAAAACAAGCTATTCATTCTTGATCCTGAGATTGATCCCATAAAGCTTTCTTTCGCAATTGGAGAGGCACATTCACACGGTGACAAAAATACCAGTATTGAAAGACTTTTAAATAACGCAGACAAGAATATGTTCATAAATAAGTTTAAGAATATAAGGGGAAGCATATATACAAAGCAAGAGCCCCCGATTCTGACCGATGCAGGCTATGATTTTTTAAATGTTCTTGCAGAGAAGGATATGTATACCTTCGTACATTCAGGTTATACTGCATACTATGCCTCATTGCTTGCTATAGAGCTGAACCTTCCTTCCCAATTTGTGGACGATATATATACAGCGGGATGGCTCCACGACATAGGAAAAACCATTATATCAAGTGATATTATAAGAAAGTCCGGCAAGCTAACAGACAAGGAATACTTGGTAATGAAAAACCATGTTGATTATGGCATAAGCATTCTTAAACATTTGGACTTGTCCGAAACTATTATTAACGGAGTAAAACATCATCATGAACAATGGAATGGATCCGGTTATCCGAGAAATCTGTCAGGGGATGGCATTTCCCTTGAGGGTCGTATTGTTCAGATTGCCGATTCATTTTCTGCTATGATAGTTAAGAGAGTATACCGAGATACATTAACACACGAGGAGGCTTTAGCCGAGTTAATATCGAAAAGCGGTACGCAATTTGATCCCAACCTTGTATCACTGTTTGTAAAAAGACTGGAAGCCCTAGAGGCCTCTTGATCAAACTCTGGAGAAATAATCATTCTCCTTTTCATAAAGCGGCTTCAATTCTCCTTTGAAATACTCCCCAATTTTTACAATCTCCCCCATGACCGTTTCGATACCGATATCAGTCTGAAACCAATTTTGTCTGTTTATTTTTTTCCAGTCCTCAACCGTTGAAACAAAAAACTCTATACCTGCAGGAAATCTGGTCTGGTATGTCAAAAGAGCCCTCCTTGAATGATAAGCCTTACAAACCATTATGCACCTTAATGGATTCAATCCCTTCTGCCGGATTATGTTCCATGAAAGCACCGCATTCTCGAAGGTGTTCCTGGCCCTGTCCTCCATAATAATATCTTCAGGCTGTACTCCCTCAGAAACTGCAATATTTTTTAAAAACTCACTCTCCGAAGTATATTCCGGCAATAAAGGATTTGCTCCGCCTGATATTAGAATAACAGGTGCCATGCATGAAGCATAAAGCTTTGCAGCTCTTACTGCAAGCTCCATACAGTCACTTCCGGGAACCAGAATAATGTCTGAAGGGTAAATCTTTGATTCGGCAAATATAAAATCACTAATACACTGGAATGAAAAATTATTTGTCCCCATATACTTTTCCTAAAAAATCATACACCCTATTCATATACTCTTTTGTATCTTTTTCGTAGCTTCCAACATGCCTTGCCCCATCAACCCTCCAGAAGGTTATGTTCTCAGTGTTTTTTCCTGAATACGCATTATAGAGCTCTTCGCTGTTCCTTATTGGAATGGAATTGTCATCCTCGCCATGAATCAGCATCACAGGCCTAGGTGCTATGCTCTTTATATCTTCTTTAGGCGATAACTTTTTTGGATCCACATTCGCCATTAATTTTACAGTCAGGAGAATTGTTTCGTTAAAAGGAAACTTGGGTAGGTTACTCCATACGCTCAAATTATCCTTAAGGTATGTATCCAGATCATCAAACGGTGAGTCTGCAATTACAGCCTCAACATCAGGGCTTTGTGCTGCCGTATGAATGGACGTTGAAGCCCCCATGGAAAACCCCATAAGCACTATATGCTTATTTCCAAGGGATTTTGCATACTTGATGGCACCTAGCAAGTCATCCGTTTCATAAATGCCAATAGTTGTCTTATCCCCGCCCGAGATACCGGAATTTCTGAAGTCAAAGGTTAACACGTTGAAGCCTTTGGATTGCAATCCGCTAATCATTTCCAAAGTTCTTTCTTCAAACTGAAGCCTGTTGTTTTTATAGCCATGTGCCATAATAATTGTTTTGTCGCTGCCCTTAGCTTTAAAATACCAACCCTTAAGGGGTATTGCTTTTGAAATATCTTTAAATTGGATATCATCATATTCAATTACTATATTGGATGAGAATTTAGGAAGACTTCTCTTTTCGGGATGTATCAAAGACCACCCCACGTATGCTGAAATACCGAAGATTGCCGTAACAGCCAGCAGAATCAATATGATTAATGTTAACATTATAGTCCTTCCAAGCTTTGCATTCCTCTTGTTGGCATAAGTAATACCGCTTATATTCATAATTCGCTCCTTCTAAGGAATGATTGAAGACATTCCCACGAAAACACAGATAAGAACGTGTTTAACAGTAACAAATACAGTTATAAGACAAAAATCCCAAAATTGCGTACTTGACGCACGTTGTCTTTAGTCATATTATAATTTTATTTGCTATTATTGTAAAGTATGTTTTTAACTTTCAAATATATTAAAGCAGGTGTTTTATGGAATACAATTTTTCATGCTGCAGCATATGTCCACGAAGCTGCATGATTGACCGAACCAAAAAAATTGGAAAATGCAACGCGGGTTCTGCAATAAGAATTGCAAAAGCGTTTATTCATAAATGGGAAGAGCCTTGCATCAGCGGCACAAAGGGCTCGGGAACCATTTTTTTCTCCGGATGCAATCTTAAATGCGTTTTTTGTCAAAACTACAAGATAAGCCAGGATAACTTCGGAAAGGAGCTATCCCATGAAGAGCTTCAACAAATAATTCTAAATCTTCAACAAAAGGGTGCCCATAACATAAACTTTGTAAGTCCATCACATTACACAATGTCAATTATGGAATGCTTAAAGGATTTGGGCAGCAGCCTCAGGATTCCAGTAGTCTACAATTCAAACGGCTATGATAGTCTATCAGGTTTAAAGCTTCTTGACGGCCTTGTGAACGTTTACCTACCCGATATAAAATATTTTAAAAACGAATCATCTCTTAAATATTCCGATGCAAAGGATTATTTTAACACTGCATCAGCTGCTGTGCTGGAGATGTACCGCCAAACCGGCAGGGCACAATTTAACGAAGAAGGGATTATGCAAAAGGGTCTAATAATAAGGCATCTGGTGCTTCCGGGAATGACAGGGGAGTCTATAAAAATACTGGAATTTATTAAGTCAAATCTTCCCTCTGATGATATTGTTGTAAGCATTATGAGCCAGTATACCCCCTTTTACCATTCCTATTTATATCCAGAAATCGACAGAAGAATAATTAGAAAGGAATACGAAAAGGTGTTAAACTATTTTCTGAAATTAGACTTTGCAAATGGCTACTTCCAAGAAAGAGACTCAGCAGATTCCAAATACGTTCCTGACTTTGATTTAGAAGGCATATAACACTTACATGCCTTCTGTCGCACTTATCATTTTCATTGACAAAGACCTAACATAAGAATTATAATTTAAGTAATCGCATTTTCCTGTTTTAAGATTCAAAACATTCCACAAAACATAACTCTATTCTTATCAAAGGAGTGATATATATTGAAAGACATGTTAATTGACCAGTTTCAATATACTGTTTCAGATCTTCTTGTTAGAAATAAAAGCATTATCGATCAAATAACAAAATTCCAGGACTCAAATGCACGCATTAACAGGTCTATAGTTAAGTCTGTTACTCAATGCGGTTGTATTAAAATTCATGCCAAGAAACAGAATCATAAAACCGAAGGAGATATTGAAGAGCTAAAAAAACTCATGAAATCCCATACTGAAGGGAAATTGTGCGATAACTGCAGGGACCTTATAGAAAAAGAAATTGGCAGAAACCTTTTTTATCTGACATCAATATGCAATACCCTGGATCTGAATTTGTACGATGTCATGATTAAAGAGCTTGAGAGGCTGAAAATCCTTGGTAACTATAATTTAAGATAATCAACTTGAATCAGTAAACATGACAGTATTTATATCATCTGAATTGTTTCCCGCTCTATACGACATATCTCAATCTGCAGGTTTAGCATGGGCTGATGCTGAAGTTTTTTCCACATGTATAAAAATAAAATAAAAGAAAATGTTATTGCAAGACATATAATAAACTATGAAGTAATTGGTAAAAATATATATGTATCTTACCAGTACATTAATTCCTTAGCAAATGTATTTTTTTTGTGTTATAATAATTTAGGATCAAAAACACTAAAATGTTTTTGATCATTTAATATTTATCACGTAAATTATTTTTAGTTTTAAAATACTTAGGAGGGTAACATGAATCCGAAAACAAAAGCCGTTTCAAGTTCTTCTACAAGAACTAAAAAACGGCATAGCCAGTTATTTATATTTATTATCACAGTAATAAAAATTCTATTGGTTTCTTTTTTACTGGTATCCTTTGCAGCAGCCGGAATAGTAGGAGGTTTGGTATATGGTTATATTAAAACCACTACTCCTATAAAACCGGAACAACTTGTGACCACAAATAGTACATCTTTCGTATACGACTCAAAAGGTAACGAGATTACACAGTTAAAAAGCGAGCAGAATAGAATAGAGGTTGAACATGATTACATACCTGATTACTTGAGACACGCTTTTGTTTCTATTGAGGACAAACGCTTCTACGAGCACAAGGGAATAGACCTTGTACGAATCTCCAGTGCAGTTTTCAACTTCTTGAGGCCAGGTGGAAATATACATGGCGGAAGTACAATCACACAGCAGCTTGTAAGAAATATTACAGGCGATACCAGAAGAACCTTAAAACGAAAAGTACAGGAACAATACATGGCGATCCAACTGGAAAAACACATTTCCAAGGATAAAATACTTGACCTTTATATGAATTTAATATATATGGGCGGTAATTATTACGGTGTGGAAACTGCATCAAAGGTATACTTCGGAAAAAGCGTCAAGGACCTTACCCTTGCACAGTGTGCAAGTCTTGCAGGTATAACAAATCTGCCCGGAATCTATGCACCTGTTTCTGAAAAAAATATTAAAAACAACATAGAGCGTCAGCAGACTATACTGCTGGAAATGAAAAAATCCGGTTATATAACCGAGCAGCAGTATCAGCAAGCAATAAAGGAAGACTTGGGATTTGTGGCCTTGGATAAAAACAAAAACAAAACTAAAATAGTAAAAACCCAAAGCTTTTTTGTCGATCAGGTAATAATGGATGTCAAGAAGGACCTTATAGCTTCAGGCATGTCCTCACAGATGGCAGACAAAACCATTTACAATAACGGTATCAAAATATACTCAACCATGGATCCTGATATCCAAAAGGGCATGGATGAGGTGTTTACAAATGACAAATACTTCCCAATCATAAAAAGAAACCTGCAGCATCCTCAAGCTGCCATGGTTATAATAGATCCTGCCACAGGTCAGGTAAAGGCCTTATACGGCGGATATGGTCAAAAGACAGGTGATCTTATATTAAACAGGGCAACACAAATACAAAGACAGCCTGGCTCCACATTCAAACCTATTGCTGCCTATGCACCAGCGATAGATATGAAATTAATAACAGGGGCTTCGGTTTTTGACGATGCACCTTCTTACCTGAACCCTGCAAGTAAAAATCTCTATCCTACAAACTATACAAAGGGGTACTATACCGGGCTTACGAACATCCATACAGCACTTTACCAGTCCATAAACGTAGTTGCCGCTAAGGCATGGTTAAAACTTGGTCCATCCTTGTCCCTAAAATATCTTAAAAGGAATGGCATAAACTTAAAACCTGAAAACGACGGTAACTTATCCATTGCAATGGGAGGATTGCATGATGGGGTAAGTCCTCTTAGTATGGCAGCTTCATATGTACCGTTTGTTAATGACGGCATGTACAAGGAACCTATAACCTACACCAAAGTATTAGATAAGGACGGAAACATCCTTCTTGAGAAGAAGTCCAAAAGCACAGTAGTTTTTGATAACGAAGGTACGGCTTTTATTATGACTAAGATTATGCAGGATGTATGTAGAATTGGAACTGCATCAACCCGCGGGTTGGGCCTTATACAGAAAGGAAAAATGCCAACCGCAGGTAAGACCGGAACTACAAGCGACAACAGAGATAAATGGTTTGTGGGCTATACGCCTTATTATGTGGGTGCAACCTGGTACGGCTACGATAAAAATTCAAAGCTGTCCCCGGAAGAATACAATCAGGCTCTTATAATCTGGCATGAGGTAATGGAAAAAGCTCATGCAAATCTTAAACCGAAAGAATTTAATCAGTCTGCAGGCGTTATAAAGAAGACGGTATGCAAATACTCAGGAAAAACTCCATCTGACCTTTGTGCAAGAGATCCAAGAGGAAATGCGATCATCGAAGAGTATTTCCTTCCCGGAACAGAGCCAGGCAGCAGCGATATTTGTGACGTTCATGTTTCAGTGCAGGTTTGTAAGGACAATAAGGACGGTTATGGCAGGAACAATTTATTTGGACCTGGATGTCCAGCAACCTCTCTAATTGAAAGTGTTTTTGTTAAGAGAAAAATTCCTTACAACAAAGTAAAAGCTGCTGATCCGTATCCTAGTGACTGGAAGTATGAAGCTCCTTCAAGCTACTGCACGATACACGGAGGACCTCCATCCAACAATAATACAACTGAAATTACTAATGCCGAAATAAATCCTAATGAAAATACCACAAATAACAGCACAGATACCAACATCGATACCAATAATTTAGGCACTGATACAGGGACTCAAGATCAAACACTGCAATAAATGTCAAGCGGGCATTATAAAGCCCCGGAAACTGAACCAGTTCCGGGGCGTATTTTTATTTCCTGCAAACTATAGTTATTCTACATTATAGTTCCTCATGGCAACAATTAAGGCTGCAATAATTATCTATATTGCGTGTGGAGCTTTAAAAAGTGTTCCTACATCAGTGCCTTCCAAAACATCCATGATAAGCTCTGGATGCTGTCCATTAATAATGATCAGATCTATACCTGCATTCATAGTAATTTTAGCAGCTTGAAGCTTTGTAACCATGCCTCCGGTTCCTCTGCTTGTCCCCGCTCCGCCTGCACATTTTTCCACTTCATCATTAATTTCCTCGATAACCGAAATCAATTTTGAATTAGGATTCCTTTTAGGGTCCGAGTCGTAAAACCCATCTATATCAGACAATATAATTAGTAGGTCAGCATTGACGAGCTTTGCTACAATGGCCGACAGCGTGTCATTATCACCAAACACCCTGTGCTTTCCTGATTCTATTTCGTCTATAGCAACTGAATCATTTTCATTAACAATAGGTATTATTCCCATCTCAATCAATGTCTCAAAGGTATTGATAACATTCTTTCTTCCAGCTTCATTTTCTACAACATCGCGAGTAAGCAGTATTTGCCCGGCAATGTGGCTGTAGTCTGCAAAAAAACGGCTGTAAATCTGCATCAGTTCACTCTGCCCTACTGCCGCAACAGCCTGTTTTTCCCTTATTGATTTGGGCTTACCTGAAAGCTTTAGTTTTCCAACGCCAACACCAATTGCACCCGAAGTAACCAGAATTATTTCTTTTTCCTGGTTCATAAGGTCAGAAATCACTCTTACCAGCTTGTCTATCCTGGAAAAATTAACTTTTCCATTATCGTATGTTAAAGTTGAAGTTCCAACTTTGACAACAACTCTCTTGGCAAGTTTAAGACTCTCACGTATTCCTTCCATTTTATCCCCTTCTTTTTCTATATAAGTAATATATTAAAACCGAATTTTTATAGTCAAAATATACCAAAAACAACAAAGCAGTAACCTAACGCAAAACCGGCTAAAAAAACATAAGTATATAGCAGCAGCCACTTGACAGATAATAATTTACCCATACAAAAACCTCACCTAGAATGAATTTGTTTCTATGTAAGATTTTGTACAAAAATATGAATATTATTCAATTTTATTACATTTTAATTAATCAACCTTTGCATAATCCTTTTTTGCCAACCCCGGTATAAAGAAGTAAAGCATCCTTTTCATATACAATGTACTCCATATATAGTCGGATGTAAACACCACATACATGGAGACCCCTATTATTGATGATGCCACTGCATCAAGTATATAATGCTGCTTTACAAATAGTGTGGATAGGGTTATAAGAACAAATGCAATAACTGAAAAGGACCTTACTGCAATTTTCTTATTATAATTAAACAGGTACATTGATGCAAGCAAAGCATTCAGAACATGTACGCTTGGGAAACAGTTAAAAGGATTATCGCTCTTATAGGTAAGCTTGACTAAATACGAAAGTATATCATTTCCAATCACATCGGGCCTGGGCACTGTTGTAGGGTAAAAATAGTATACTACAAAGCACAGAAGGTTTCCCACTAAAATGCTGAATAATAGCCTGAAGTAGTACTTTTTATCCACGATGGCGAAATAAACCAATATAGATACAAAGTAAAAAAACCATAAAAGATAGGGTACTATAAAGATTTTCTCAAATGGAATAATATTATCTATATAAGTTCTTAAAATATTGACGTTGCCTCTGTAGTTGTTCAATGCGGTATGAATTATGTTTATTAGCGGCAGGGTAACTAAAAATAATATCCTGACAAAAATGGGGCCTATTCTACTATTTATCATTTTATCACCTATAAAAGTTTATTGTATAAACATAAACATTATACTACAAATAATTTAAAAGTGTAACTATTTTAAATTATTATTACTAAAGTTTTTCTCATGCTTTTTTCCTCTTTAATGAAATTCTCACTACACTTAACAGAAGTGCCGCAATGCAGGCACAAGCCGAAAAAACAAAAACAACGCTAAATCCCTTTAAAAACACCTCCGGTTGAAAATCGGCTTTTTCTCCAGTTAATTTATTTATGTTAACGTGTGTAGTAAATGAAAATAAAATCACTGAAATTGTAGTTCCCGACACCATTCCCAGATTTCTGAACAGTGCATTTATTCCTCCTGCTGTTCCAAGCTGATGCTTAGGTACGCTCCCCATAACACTGCTGTTGTTGGGTGATTGGAATATAGCCGAACCTGTTCCTAAAAGAGCCAAAAGCAAAACAATCACAAATGTTGATGTGGTAGTGCCAAATGTTGATATAGTAAATAAAACTGCTACATTAATGGAAAGACCTATAATAGTGAGGGGCCTATAGCTTATTTTGTCAGACAGCCATCCGCTTATGGGCGATATTATGAAAGTCATTAAAGGATATGCAGACATAAGAATACCCGCTTTCAATGTGCTAAATTTCATAACATACTCAAAATAGAACGGTATAAAATATATCGTCGCATTTAATGAAATGAATGATAGAAAACCTGTGCTTATACCAAGTAAAAAAAGCTTTATTTTAAATAGGCTGAAATCAAGCAAAGGATAGCTTATCCTTTTTTCGTGTATTATAAAACTTGCCATTAAAACCAATGATGCAACAATCATAAGTCCAAAGCCTACGTTTGATATCTTCTGATCCTGCAAAAATAAAAACCCCATAAACAGAAGCAGTATCGATCCGGCAAAGAGCAACGCCCCTAAAATATCAAAGCTCTTATTATCCGGTTCTTCTTTGATCTCCGGTATGATAAAATATGTACATAATATTCCAATTATCCCTATAGGTATGTTTACAAGAAAAATTGAATGCCACCCCAACGAATCAACCAGTATACCTCCCAATGTAGGACCAGCAAGACTACCGATAGCTACAGATGAACCGGTAATTCCAAATGCTTTTCCCCTTTCTCCGGGAGCAAAAATTGATGTAACAATGCCTTGACTGAGTGCCATCATGGATGAAGCCCCAATAGCCTGAATCACTCGGAAAATAACCAACATCAACAAGCTGTTTGAAACTCCGCAAAGCCCTGAACCAACTGTGAATATGATAAAACCAATCATAAATATTCTCTTTTTACCATAAATATCTGCCATCTTGCCCCAAACCAGAAGTAATACAGATATAGCCAACAGGTAAGCATTTACTACCCATTGAATTGAACTGATATTGCTTGAAAACTTTTCGGCCATAGTAGGTAGGGCAATATTTACTATGCTTCCATCCAACGTAGCCATAAATATTGATATTGATATATTAATTAAAATCAACCATTTTCTTAATCTTGTAAGCTTCATTAATCATACTTCCTTTTAAATCCAATTTGATACTTCATTCCTATTTTGCCCGATAAACCCAAAATTAGTCTTCATCTTCATTCTCCCTTGAATATTAACACATCTTAACCTTAAGTGAGCCACCTGCAGCCAAAAACATGGGGTACATAGTTGGCTATATATTCCAATGCATCATCTACAGAATCCGTAACATAAAATAAATCATTGCATTCCTCTTTTGCAAATTTCCTGTCTATGATTGTTTGGAACTGGCTTTTCAGATTGTCATAAAATCCGCACGCATTTAATATTACAATAGGTTTGTTATGATATTGAAGCTGTTTTAATGTTATTATTTCAAGAATCTCTTCCAGGGTGCCAAAACCGCCGGGTAATGCTATAAATGCATCGGACTTTTCATCCATCAACCCTTTTCTCTCCCTCATACCCTGAGTAACAATAAGCTCATCGCACTTTTCATATACAATGCCCGTCACATTCAATGACTTGGGGATTATACCTACAACTTTTCCATTGTATTGATGAACTGTTCTTGCACATTCCCCCATAAGACCCGTCATTCCTCCACCGAAAATCATTGTACATCCTCTTTTTGCCAGTGCGTATCCCAACATTTTAGCACAATCAAAATATGCCCTATCTATGGAATCGCTTGAAGAACTATATACACATATGACTTTTCCCATTATTGCCTCCAAAAATGTATCACATTTATCACATTAAATAACTATTTAACATAAAATAACACTGTAGAATCTAGAATTGTAAAACGGCAATGCTTGTTTGCTATTCTATTGACTTGAGGTATAAATTATGGATAGGAAAAGAAAATCATTAGAAAATTTATCTAACGGTTTGAATGCTGCAAAAAAGATACTTGATCTAAAGAATGCTTCTTTGCATGTAGATTTAAACTCTAGAGTAAAACCCAACCAAATTGACACCATTTATCAAATGCTAGACACAGTTGCCAGTTACTCACCTCCTAAATATAGACGGGTACTAAATAGATCCATTGCAATTAGCAATAACTACAGAAGTACATATAGAAAACTTAAGCAGCATGCAAACAGCAACAGAAACAAGACACCCGAAACCGGAGAAATATTAAAAACGTTGGAAATAGTTAAACCTATTCTCCCAACCAATCAAAGAATGATGATAGAAAAAATCCAACAAATATACAAAATCATCTATTCATAAAATCTCAAATCAATAAGGAAGTTCACTCTTCTCATCTTAAGCCGTTCTTATAACGCAGGCTGAACTTCCTTATTGTATCCCTTAATATTTATTTTTATATGTTTATTCTTTTGATATGTTTATTCTTTTGATATTTTTATTCTTTTGATATTTTTCTTATTTCATGTGACTTACAAAATTTTCTCCAAATTCAATTGCCTTTTGTATATCCTCATATGTTGGTTGATATTCAACCTTTATAGGCTCCAACACAACCTTTAACCCGGCATCTTCCAATGCCTTTGTAATTATTTTAGGTGATTCTCCGCTCCATCCATAGCTTCCGAAACCTGCTCCTATTTTACCTTTATATTTGTGGGCCTTTATTTCTTCAAGCATTGCTGCGATGGAAGATAGTACAGTGTTGTTTACAGTACAACTTCCCACAATAACACCCTTTGCCTTAAATATTTCCGTAATAAGATCACTGCTGTCCGAAACAGCAGAATTGAACAATTTGTATTTTATGTTGTTTTTGCCAAGACCTTCTCCTATAGCCTCTGCCAACTTCTTTGTCGCATCGTACATAGTATCGTATATTATCACAACTGAGTTCTCATGGTATTCCTTTGACCACTCATAGTACTTATCTATTATCTGTACAGGATTATCTCTCCATAAAACCCCATGACTTGGAGCAATTATATCGATAGGAAGGTTTAATGCCTTAACCTCCTCAACCTTGTTCCTAATAAGTCCGCTCATTGGTGTAAGTATATTTGCATAATACTTGATGGCTTCTTGATAGAGCTCGCATGTATCCACTTCATCATTAAAAAGTCCTGCTGCAGAATAATGCTGACCAAATGCATCATTGGAGAACACAAGGTTTGCTCCCTTAACATAAGTCATCATGCTGTCAGGCCAATGGATCATTCTCATTTCAACAAATACAAGATCATACTCTCCTATATTGACAGTATCACCTGTTTTAACTATATTAAAGTTCCAGTCCTTGTGAAAATGCTTCTTCAATATATCCACACCATGCTTGGTACAGTAGATGGGTATATCAGGTTTCTTTGCCATGATATATCCAAGGCAGCCTGCATGATCAGGTTCCGAATGGTTTATAACTATCATGTCAATATTTTCTATGCCGCCCACTTCTTTCTCCAGAATCTCTTCGAATTGTTCCTTATGGGGATACCAAACCGTATCTATCAGAACATTTTTCTTATCCTTAATAAAATATGAGTTATATGTTGAACCTCTATGAGTAGACAGCTCATGCCCATGGAATTCTCTAAGCTCCCAATCCTTTATACCGAGCCAGTATATATTCTTCTTAATCTCCTGCATGTATATTCTCCTCCCATAAACATCAATATTATTTAATTAAACAAAATCGCTTTAGATTTTGCAACCTTGATTTTTGATCTATTTTTATATTTTATACCCAACACGTTAAAAAATAAACAATTACATTCAATTTTCATATTCAATTAAACAATCTAACAAAATGAACCTCATATAATATCAAAAATAACTTTGTTCTTACCGTTTTTCTTAACCTTGTACATAAGCTCATCAGCCTTTTTTACAGCCTCATCCAGTGTCTCAGGTGCATTATTGAAAATCACAACCCCTACACTGAATGTAACGGGCCAGTTCTTTGTCTGAACCATAGTTTGGAGGCTTTTCCTTACCCTTTCAATTACATTCTTAACAGCCTCTTGTCCAGTTTCCGATATCATTATGGCAAATTCATCTCCACCCAGTCTTGCAGCCAGGTCTGTTACTCTTACATTATCTACAATAGTGGCTGCAATCATCTTAAGAAGTTCATCTCCTGTCTGATGGCCGTAGGTGTCATTAATGTATTTAAAATTGTCACAATCAATATATGCAACAGATATTGGTCTTAGGTATCTTCTGCACTTATCTATTTCCCTTGCACCAAAATCATAAAATCCCTTAAGATTATATATATCCGTAAGAAAATCAATCCTTGCCATATTTTTTTCTCTAATAAGGGTCTTCTTCAGCCTTGACAAAATTATTACTACCACAGTAAAAAATGCTAAAAACATTACTGCATTCCAAATATCTACTATGCCATAAGTTCCAGCTTTTTTATTTACAAGGTCTGATGCCAGATACGCACCTGCACTCAAATCCGCTGCTACAATTCCCGATATTTCTCCAATATACCACGTAACAATGCATATAGGTATAAGATAAAGTATTGTCACATTAGCCTCATTCCCGGTAATAAAATCAAATAATCCAACTACGGCAATAAGAATAAAGTTAACAATGCCAAGGAATAATTTATTTTCAGTTATCTTTCTGATACTCATAATGAAAACTCCGATTATTAATTATAATTGCACTTACTGGTAAAACTCTTTGGAATTATTATAGCATTACATAGAAGATTCAGCTATATTTTAACACATAAATATTCAAAATTGCTGCATAACTTAATCTTTTTTTAGCTTTTTACACTTTTTATTGCTGCAAATAATTAACCAAGCACGATCATGTATAAATTACAAACCATTTATTGCTTAACCTGCATATTCAAGCCATAAAAAAACCCCCGCTCAATTTAATCAAGCAAAGGGGTTGCTTTAAGGCTGCAAAATTGAAAACAATCTTGTACATGTCTAGGATGTTATGGATTGTGGACTGCCTTTTTCCTTTGATCTCTTTGATGTACTTGCTTTTTTAATGTCCTCTTTTCCAAAGTTACTTGACTTTAATGCATACCGCTTCAGCTTTTTGTAAACAAGATAATTTATTGTTCCCTTGGGGTATTCACCCCTGCTATTCTTTTTCCCTGCACCTATGCCCGTCAGAATTTCTATGCCCTCATCAATATACTTTACCGGATATATATGAAATTTATTGTTTTTAACCGCTTCAATTATCTCGTCGTTCAATACCAGGTTCCTTACATTCTGATGAGGAATAATAACTCCCTGCTTTCCTGACAATCCTCGTGCCTTGCAAATCTCAAAAAAGCCCTCAATTTTGCTCGTAGCTCCACCGATAGGTTGTATCTCGCCCTTTTGATTTACAGAGCCTGTAACAGCTATTCCTTGGTTTATAGGCACTTCCGCCAGGCTTGACAATATGGCATAAAGCTCAGCACTCGATGCACTATCACCGTCAACACCGCTGTAAAGCTGTTCAAAGCACAAGCTTGCAGTCAGAGAAAGGGGCATTTCCTGTGCATACTTTTCTCCTATATATGCACCCAATATCAGAACACCCTTCGAATGGGAAGTACCGCTCATCTCCACTTCACGCTCAATATTAACAATACCTCTTTCACCTATATATGTATTGGCAGTTATTCTGGAAGGCTTTCCAAAGTAATAATCACCAACGTCTATTATAGACAGACCGTTAATCTGGCCTACCACCTCACCGCTCGTATCAATGAGTATGGTACCGTCTTTAACCATTTCCAGAAGCCGTTTATCGTACCTGTTGGACCTGTATACCTTTTCCTCAAAAGCCTTTTTAACATGCTTTGATGTCACATACTCGCTTCCTTCTAATGCAGCCCAGGTGGAGGACTCACATAAAATCTCTATTATGTCGTTTAGCCTGGTGGTAAGCTTCACTTGATCTTCCACCAACATGGAGCAATACTCAACTACTTTTGCCACCCCGGTAGGGTCAAAATGCAGTGAATTTTCCCTTTCGCAAAATCCTGCAATAAACTGGGCCAGCTTAGTTATATTTTCCGTATTTCTGTCCATTACATCATCAAAATCCACTTTTACCTTGAAAAGCTTTTTAAAATCCTCATCATAGTCATACAGAGCCTGATAAAGGTGTTCACTTCCCACCAGTATGATTTTAACATTCAACGGAATGGCCTCAGGCTTAATAGCAGATACGGCAACCAACCCCATCTGCTCCTTTAGATTCTCTATTGTTATCTTTTTCTCTTTTAAAACCCTTTTTAAGGCTTCCCATGACTGAACATTGTTTAATACATCCTTTGCCTGCAAAATCAAGTACCCGCCGTTTGCCTGATGAAGTACACCTGGCTTGATCAGGGTAAAATCTGTTGTCATAGTCCCAAATTCATTCTCGTATTCAATTCTTCCCAAAAGATTATAGTAGGTAGGATTAAATTCACTAATTACAGGAGCACCGCTTAGTTCACTGTTATCAACCAACAGATTTACTTTATACTTATCTATGGAAGCCCCTATACTTTTAGGCCATGGAAAAAGAACCTGCTGCTGATCTTCAGGCACCTCATCCTCCCTGAAGTCATTCAAATTTTTTAATATATCCTCCTGCACCTCATCCAAATAAGCACTGATCTTGCTATAATCCCTATATTTATCCTTTAAATCATTAATATGCATTCCTACTGCAAATAGGGCGATTTTGTTCTCCCATTCACTTACTTTTTCTTCGGCTTCCTTTTCTATGAATTTTATCTTACGGATTATCTCCATTGTTTCTATTTGCAGAACATTTGATTTTTCGTTTATTTCATGTTTTACATCCTCTTCAAGATCCCCATACTCCTGCTCGCTTATGGTTTTTCCCTCAACTATAGGTAAAAAGTATATACCTGCATTGGTTGTCTTTACCTTGAACCCCTGTGCTTCAGCATCCTTATTTAGTTTTTCCAGCAGTAAATCCCTTTGTTCCTGATAATCTTTTACAATATCATTTTTTTCTTTCTCATAATCATCGCTCTCAAAGGTTTTTGCAATCTCTATTTTCATTGCTTTTATAAACTCGTCCATGTCCTTGCGAAACACTTTGCCGAGACCTGCTGGTAAGTTTAATGCCGTCGGCTGGTTGGATTTATTAAAGTTATATACATAACACCAGTCATCAGGTACCTTTTCCTTAAGTGCTATCTTTTTTATTTGATTCAATGCAAAGCTCGTTTTACCGGTACCGGTCAGGCCTGACATATAAATATTGTAGCCTCTTAATCTGATGTTGAGCCCGAATTCCATTGATTTAACAGCTCTTTCCTGGCCTATTATACCGTCTAGTGTTTGAAGCTCTGCAGTGCTATTAAAATCAAACTGTCTCGGATTGCACTCATTTCTGAGTTTATCATAAGACAACCTCTCAAAGCCTGACATTTAATTGCCCCCTTTGCGAATGTATTATCACAAAAAGCCTATTTATTATAATATTCTATATATTCAACTACTTAAGACAAAAACCCTTTTTTTTAATGATTTTTAATGAAAACCTAAAAGGCACCTGTTTGCTAGGTTTTAGGATATGCTTATAGATGTTTTATAGATGTTTTATAGATATATAAATTAGGAAGCATTAATGTCCATTTTATGCTTCCACATAATTACTGCGTCTTCACCATTGTCAGCATAATACGATTTCCTGATTCCTTCATTAATAAAGCCATACTTTTGATATAAATTTATCGCAGATACATTACTTTTTCTGACCTCAAGGGTCATTCTTTGTATACCCTTATTAATTGATTCTCCAATCATAAACTCTAAAATTCTGCTCGCTATACCAATTTTTCTAAATTCGGGGTGTACCGCAATGTTTGTAACATGACCCTCGTCAAAGACCTGCCACATACCGCCATAACCCACAGCCTTGCCCTTATAGATACCCGCATAATAATATGCAAATGAATTTTTAGTTATTTCCTCAATGAAAGCATTTTTTGACCATGGAATAGAAAAACTTAAACTTTCAACAATCATAATGTCATTAACATGCTCTAAATTCATTGGAACAACTTTAAAATCACTCATTTGACTTTTCTCCGTTTCTCTTGTCATACTCCTGCTCTGCCTGAGATTTTCTCAAATAAAACGGGATCATGTCAACAGGGCTTTCAACTTTACCATCGATAGCTCTTGCCAAAGCTAATTGTGCAACAGAAGATGCCCTATTTAAAATAAGGTTGTGCGGTGCAAAACTGCATTTTTGACCAAGCTCATTTAATAAATAATCCCGGTGTCTTTCTACACCGTCTCCCACAAAACATATATTTTCTTCGGTCTCAATAAGAATCTGCATCAAGCTCGCAATGGGCAACGCCATGTATTCTGACTCGCGGAGAGGCTGATCCTTAAACCTGTAGAAAGCAGTATATACCTGGTTATTCCTTGCATCCATTATTGGACATATTATTGCATTAGATGCTGGATAATTGTATGCCAATGCATCCAATGTAGGAATACTTACAACAGGCTTTTCCAGTGCATAAGCCATAGCCTTTATGCTGGTAACTCCAATCCTTAGACCGGTAAAAGAGCCTGGCCCTACTGATGCCGCAAAAATATCAATTTCTGCAGGATTAAGTCCCAAGCTTTCGGTAAGCTCTTTAATCATTGGCATAAGCTTTTGAGAGTGAGTCTTTTTATTATTTACAAAATATTCGCCTAAAAGCACTTCATTTTCAATTATCGCTACTGCTGCTATGGTTGATGATGTATCTACAGCTAATACTTTCAAATCGTATCTTCCTTTCAAAACCAGCATAAGTAAAATATATCTAAGAGGCATGGGGGAATTATTACATATCTTTAATACTGCAATAATTGTTCCCCACAAACTCTATCTCTATTATTCTCATATTAAAATCAGCATTAATATCCTTCCTGATTTCAACCCAGATATAATCAGAAGGAAGTATTTCCTTTATCATGTTTGCCCATTCTATAACAACAATACCGTCTCTCTCAAGGTATTCCTCAAAACCTATTTCAAACAAATCCTCCGGATCACCTATTCTATAAACATCGAAATGAAACATTGGAATCCTTCCCTGATACTCATTGACAAAAGTAAAAGTGGGGCTTGTTATATAACCTTGTACCCCAAGAGCCTCAGCTATTCCTTTTGTAAAAGCTGTTTTACCGGTACCAAGATCACCTATAAGACAAACAACATCCCCTGCTTTAAGCAGTTCACCAAGTTTTCTTCCAAGTGCCGCAGTTTCATCCTGCGAAACAGTTTTAAAGCTTTTCATTCTTTTCCCTTTCATAAACCAAAATGCCGTTTATTATAGTGTTCTGCACATTTGTCTTTAACTCTAATGGATTCCCATCAAAAATGACAATATCAGCATCCTTACCCACAGCCAGACTTCCAACCCTGTCGTCAATACCTGTAATTTTTGCAGCATTTATAGTTATCGACTGGAGTGCTTTCCTTTCATCCATGCCTTCTTTTACTGCCATAGCAGCAGACAGGCTTAAGTGCTGAATAGGAACACATGGGTGGTCGGTTGTTATTGCCACATTTACTCCCGCATTTGACAAAATCCCTGGAGATTTAATGCTTTGGTTTCTAAGTTCAATCTTTGATCTGTCGGTAAGCAAAGGACCTAAACAAGCCTCTACACCTTCCTCCAACAGAAGGTCCTTAATCATGTATCCTTCTGTACAATGCTCTATAGTAACTTTAATATCAAATTCCTTAGCAATCCTTAGAGCTGTCAAAATATCATCAGCTCTATGAGCATGAGCTTTTAACGGAACCTCTTTATTTATAATTTTAAGTAACGCATCCATTTTAATGTCATACTCAGGTTTGTCATTTTCCTCCGGATCATTATTATAATCATCCAGCATCTTTTTATATTCTTGTGCTTTTGCTAAATTTTCACGCAGCAGGGCCGCAGTAGCCATTCTAGTCATTGGAGTCTGCCTTTTCTCATTGTAAACGGTTTTTGGGTTTTCTCCAAAAGCCGCCTTAAGTGCTACAGGCTCCTTTAAAACCATCTCATCAACGCTTCTTCCATATGTCTTTAATGCTGCAAACTGACCTCCCAGAACATTTGCACTTCCCGGACCTGTAACTACTGTCGTTACACCTGCTTCCCTTGCTTCTACAAAAGCTCTGTCCATATGGTATACGCCGTCGATTGCTCTCAAATGAGGCATTACAGGATCGGTCATCTCATTTCCGTCATCACCCTCAAATCCCACAGAATCTTCCCACATTCCTACATGGCAGTGTGCATCTATAAAGCCGGGTAACACATAATTATTATTTGCATCTATAACAGTTTTAATTGAATATTTCTTTTCAATCTGTGTTTCACTAAACCTCTCCATTGATCCGATATCTACTATTTTTCCTTTATCAGCTAAGATATAGCCATTATCATAATCTGTACTTTCCATGCTTATAATTCTGGCATTTTTAATCAGTAACATTTTTACCTCCAAAATATGATAAATATTAATTAGTGATTTCTATATATAAACACATAATCCTGTTTTTTCTCTAATATTTTAATATATAGAAATGGTTATTACAACGAAAACTTTATTATGACTATATATTGATGACAAGGCCTGCTCCTTATCGAAGCAAGCCTTGTCATCAATATATGTTTTCTGTTTGTATTTTCTGTCTGCTTTTCTATCAGTCATTATTTATTTATTTTCTATAATGTAAATGAAGTCGCTTCAACTGCTTTTGCTAATAAAATTGTTTTTCGCAACATATCTACTTCTTTTGAAATGCATCCAGTGGATATTTATTTGCCGGATCCCATAATATCCATTCAGTATACCCCGCATCATATACAGCCTTTATCTGTGCTCTAATCTGTTCGGTTCCATATTTCTGATAATATCCTTTCCCGATCCATGGTGCAGTAAAGGCTTGCAAATATGGCCTGACATTAACTTTTATATTGGCTTGATTTAATCTCTTTTCACCTGATAAAAGCGTTTGGTATATAACATTATATGGCTCCAAGTCCGGCTTTGTAAATTTTACACCGTTTATTTCCTGTCCTACTCCGTTTTGCTGTATTGTTGCGTAATGGGATGGATAAACCATCGGTGAAAGGTAATCTACATGTTGAGCCAGCTTTTCCCAATTTTGACCGATTATTTTATCGTCGGCAGTAGCAACCGCAGATATTCCAAAAACATCAGCGGATAACTCTATGCCCCTTTTTGTATGAATTTCCTCATATGACTGCTTTAAAAATTCAGCTATTGCATCTGATTTGGTGTTGGGATCGAAATTTTCTCCAAAATATATGCTTTTTATATCACCATCATTACAAAACCTGACGTAATCATACTGTATCGCATCAAATCCATTATCTATCGCCTCAAGTGCAATTTTTATGTTATAATCCCAGGCAGACTTATTAAAAGGATTTACCCATGCTTTACCATTATTATCTCTCCACAGGCTTCCATCCTTTTTCTTGTATGCCAGCTCAGGATGCTTTTTAGGCAATATGGGATCCTTGAAGCACACAAGTCTTGCTATAACGAAGACATTGCCCTCATGCAGTTGTTCGATTACCTTCTTAACGTCATATTTAACTTCAATTGCCCCGTTGTCGACAACCTCTTTTATATTTGATTTATAGCTGATTGTTCCGTTATCATCCTTTACATCTATTACTACAGCATTTAATTCTGTAGTTTTTGCAAGCTCGACAACTTGTTTGATTCTATCAGGACTTCCAGCAGTCCAACCTGAGAAATAAACCGCCCTAAGCTTGTCCGGTTTTGGTATGTTCTTGGAATAATTCACAGGGGTTGGATTTTGTGTTGGAGTAGGGCTTTGCACAGGAGTCTGTCCCGTCTTACCCCCAGTGGCAACAGGTTCACCTGTATATTGTGTCTGTTTTCCTGTATCGCCGTTTTTATCAGTACCAGATGAGCTACAGCCACTCATAAAAGAAATAATTAATGAAACACTTAACATTACCAATGTAGATTTTATCAGTTTTGACATATCGTTTAGCCGCTCCATTCTTAGTTTTTCAGTGTTTATTTTATGCATCTTCAATATTATACCAGAAAAAACATTATAATATAATTATTTTCTATTATAAGTTACGTTTATTCTTACTATAACCACTTTTTATATAATTATATAACTTATTGCTGCAGGAAAACAGTTTCTTCACTAAAAATTCATAAACTTCCTGAATAAAATAAGTTGTGGTATGGCATAAAATACACTATAATTTCCTAAACATTAAAAAACAAGAGAACCTTTTAATAGGTTCTCTTGTTTTAGCTCCTCAAGTAGGACTCGAACCTACGACCCTGCGGTTAACAGCCGCATGCTCTACCGACTGAGCTATTGAGGAATATAGATCTGGCGACTACCTATTTTACCAAGACGCAACCGTCTAAGTATCGTCGGCACTAAGAAGCTTAACTGCCGTGTTCGGGATGGGAACGGGTGTGACCTTCTCGTAATCATCACCAGAAAATTTAATTGATAAGGCTTAGCCTATCAACTTTTGACTATTTAATTATCGGGTGAAATCTCTTATCCTAACTTCCGTTAATCTCGCTCTCTAAGTTGACTTAATTTCGTCAACACTCGCTTGAACCGGAAGTAGCGTCTAAGTGATTTCATATATACCCTCAAAACTATATAATGAAGTAATACTGACAAGAATTTGATGATTTAACTATGATAAAGACTCTCTTTATAAATACCTGTTTTAATTGGTCAAGCCCTCGACCTATTAGTATCAGTCAGCTTAATACATTACTGCACTTACACTCCTGACCTATCAACCATGTAGTCTACATGGGGTCTTACCCTTACGGTGGGATATCTCATCTTAG